>JAIROL010000248.1 GCA_031257565.1 Tannerella sp.
GGTCAGGAGTTCTGAAGGTAATAATAAAAAGTACCTTTGCATAAGTCAAAAAGAAATGCGTAAAGATAATGTAAATTGAATGTAATGACAAAACAAAATAGATTTTATTTATCCTTGGTCGGAACGAATTTTTTTTGTGGAAAAAACAGGTCTTATTCTATAACAAAAATAATCGCATTCAATCACGTAAAGAATGTTTTCGCTTTCTCGTTTGGTTATCTACGATTTTCTTTATAACTTGCCGCTGTTTTTCAATCAAGTTAGTTGGATAATAAGTCTTATTTATTTTTTATGATTATTTTGTTTATAATCACAAATATACGTATAATAATCAAATTAATAAACTGAAATTCAATATATTATTTACTTTAAAATTCAAAACAACTTCTAAAAAACAGGACTATGAGCAGAAAAAGCTTTTTACAAACCATTTTGTTATTGGGTAGCCTTCTGGTATCGTGTAATAGCAGTGAACAAGAAGACGCCGGAGCGCCCGAAACCACCGGTTACGAAAAACAAAACATGGAAAATTTCATCGCTATGAAAGACGTTACCGGCAAAGCCGCAGACGTTTTTATAAAACTCGCTGAATCCGTACCTTCGGCAAATGTAAAAACGTATTCGAAAGAAGGTGGGCTGGACGGTTTCGTGAGCAAAAAGGAAATCAAGCAAATCTTCCCTGTCAAAGACAATGAACGGTCGCAGGACGCCTGTTACATCGTTACGTACAAAGGCGGCGGCTTCGCCATACTTGGCGCAGACAGGCGAATACCTGAGATTCTGGCCTTCTCCGAAGATTCCGATTTTCCGTTCGAAAGCGAAGCAATAACACTTGGCGAGAAGAAAGAGGCGGCGCCTTCAGGATTACGTTTTTGGCTGGACGGCATGAAAACCGCCGTTTCACTGCTAAGAACTAAAAATATCAATGTTTTTGCGGATGATGGCAGTACGGTAGGAACCAACAACGACGAGCCGCCGGGAAGTTATCCCGACGAATATCCTCCTTTCAGTTACTTGTTAACTACTAAATGGGGACAGAAAAACGGATATAACCAATATATACCCTTATGCTCCAGCGGTCAACATGCTTCCGCCGGATGTGGTCCGGTCGCCTTAGCTCAGATCATGAAATATTGGGAATTCTCTCTTGTTACGTTCGACTGGGCGAATATGGCCGATACTTATGCCACAACCGCTACCGCCACCCTCCTATCCGACATATACGATGCTACCAACTCCTTCCCGAGCGTGAACGACAATTGCGCGACGGGTACATCTCAGAATCAATTGTATTACGCATTGAGTGATTACGGATACTCCAATACAAACTGGTTTCATGCGTTTGATAAAACTATTGCGAGAAGCCAAATCTCATCAGACAAGCCGGTTCTTCTGTTTGCAAGTTTGAGTGATAATACAAATGCTCATTATTGGGTTACGGATGGTTGGTTTGGTCAGGTGATGATAGATCCTGATAATCATCCGGCAAATTCACAGACTCGTTACTATTTTCACATGAACTGGGGCTGGTATGGAAATTATAATGGATGGTTTTATACGGATAATTCTACCCTGCAAACAAATTACACCTTTAATGCAAACTCATTATTGATGGTTTATAACATTTCCCCGGCGATAAGACTTTATTAGTTATACTGTACTCGGTTGTAATTATCGATTTTATATATAAATTAGTTATTATCAATATATTATAGCAATTCAAAACATTTATTTATAACAGAGTATAGTATATGAAAACGTATTTATTTCTACTGTTGGCTGTTTTCTCCGGCCTCATGGTCTCTTGCGGCAGTGAAGACAAAGCGCCGCCGTGTAATGATATAACCATGCCGTTCCGGTATTCGATCATCCTGAAAGATAAGGACGGCCGTGTGCTGTCGGGTGGTGACATTCCTTTTCAATATGCCATCTATTGGGAAGAAGATATCCGGCTGATTCCGTATCCTGAGGACAGCTATGCGGATCCGTTTTTTGCCCTTAGAAAATATGAAAAGGAACACCGGATTGCCATCACGGCGGAATTTAATGAATGTAGGCAGGGATGCCTTGAGATGATACTTGAACTGATTGAAATACGACATAACTATGGTTCCATGATGCATAAATACCCCTGCGACACGATACGATGCGACCTCAAAGTTGTGAACGACTCCTTAGTTTGTGAAAAAATCTCGGTAAACGAGATACTTTCATGGGAAAATGACGGAATAACGCAGGAAGAGCCTTGTATAACCCTTGTAAAAAATATACATATGGTAACGGCGTGGGTAAGACTGGAGGATTGACGGGCTTCCTGCCCCCACGAACTCAGGTTTTTATATGGAATCGCGTAATAACGCCATTCGTTGGGGAGGGATAAATTCATCTGAATAAGCATACTGCACTATTTTGAAAGGTTTTGCAAATATGCTTATTCTTTTTCTATTGCATAAAACTAGGCCGCGAAAAGTATAAATGCAATTAAAAAATATCAATCTTTATACAGTTCATTCCACCAGGCCGGTTCATTTTTGAGCCAGCGGTCAAACCATGCAAAAATGGTATTGTTCCATTTTAAACGTTTTTCGTAGGACAGTATATGATGATCCTCTCCTTTTACCTGCACCAGTTCTACCGGTTTACCTAATATTTTCAGAGCCGTGTACATCTGGATACTTTCTCCTGCCGGAACATTTGTATCTGATGTCCCGTGCAGTAACAAGATGGGCGTATTTATTTTATCCGCGCTGAACAGCGGACTTTGATCAATATACAAATCCGGATTGTTCCATGGATAACTATGAGCGCTGGCTGCGCTACTATATGAATATCCCCAGTAACCTTCTCCCCAGTAGCTGCTTATTGAACTGATCCCTGCATGTGATACGGCAGCGGCAAACAAGTCTGTCCGCGTCTGAAGGTACATTGTCATAAAGCCTCCGTAAGAAGCGCCTATACAACCGATCTTTTGCGGATTGATGAACGGATGTTCGGCAATGAATTTTTTCGTTCCTTCAATGATATCATCGGAAGAACGTATGCCCCATGTATTGACATGCAAGGCCGAGAATTCCTGTCCGAAACCGATGGCTCCACTTGGTTGCACTACATAGACCACATAGCCCAGAGCTGCATATACATGTTTGGGATAACGGCTTTCAAAAATACGTTCGGTAGGGGTAGTCCCTCCGTAATAATTTACAATCAACGGATATTTTTTTGCCGGATCAAAATCCGGTGGCAGATAGTAATAACCCTTGATTTCAATACCATCCGAATTGGTGAAATTGAAATCTTTTACTTCGCCCAGTTTTAGCTGCCTGAGCTTTTCGGCGTAAGGATCCGCAATAAGAGTCGTTTTTTCTGTTTTGAGATCATAAATGTATGCACGGGTTGAATTAGAAGCGCTCATCCCCGTATAAGCCATAACCGGAGATTGAGCGGAGATCTGATAATTAGAGATAACATCTTCTTTTGAAGACAGGCGTGCAAATTTTTTTGTTTTCGGATTATAGACGTATACAGGAGAACGGTCTTCATCTGTCGTAAGCATGTAGATAAGTCCGTCAGTTATGTTCCATTGGGCATTTTTAATAGACGGATTAAAATTTTTTGTAAAAGATTCGATTTCTTTGGTTTGAATATTCATCAGGAAAGCCTGCGTGTCGTAGCTATTTGCTATCAGCCCTTCGCCGATGTTCAATCCGAGACCTCCGAATGCTTCCGGAGCGCCGAGAATAAGAATGCTTTTACCATCAGGAGAAAATTGTGCTTGTGAAGCGAATTTTTCGTTTTCCCATAAAGTGTCCGGTTGCATTGTCTCTGTATTTAGAAGAAACATGGAACTTTTTCTGAAAGGCCGTTCTGTAATCGTTTCGTCGGATATTGAAAAAAGAATATTTTTACCATCATTACTAATGTCATTGAGGCGTGTTGCATGAGCGCCGAATGTTAGCTGTTGTGATAATCCTGTTTGAATGTTATAACGGTATATAAACGGATGGGAAGGTTTTCCTCCGGTTCGGAGCGTCAATGTGTGCATCCGGAATACGTCGTCTGTTTTTTCCGTATTTTTTTCCGCTTTTGAATAAAATAAAAATTGTTCGTCCGGCGAAAAGGTTATCTGCTCATCCGGTATATTTGTAGCTATCAAGGCTTCTTCCAGCGTTTCCGGATGGATTGTTATCAGGTTTATTTGTTCTCCGTCTTTCTGAAGAAAACAGACACGATCGGATTTCGGCATCCATCCTAACTGGCGTTTACGGTTGTCTGTGTCGATTACTACGCGCCTGCCTGTTTTGGTATAATACAGTTCTGTCGAATAGGAGGAGCTTGTTCCGTAATTACAGGCATAAGTAATTAAGATATATTTTCCGGATGGAGACAGGGAAATCCCGGAGATGCGCTTTCCTTTTATGACGTCGTCCGGAATGATCTTCCTTTGTGGATTTCCGGAAACGGATAATCGTCGACTCAATGAGGGCAAGTCTTCATCATCAGAGGAATCGACCAGATGGGCGCCCGTTAACAGATCCTCGATTTCTATTTTAAGGAAAGCGCCGGTATTTTTTTCCGTATGCAGCAGTTTTATTACAACACGGCATGCCTGCGAGTAGGGGTTACATTCTGCCGCTATATTCCTGGCGTCGTCAGGAGTACTTTCCGCGGTTGTTTTCGATAATGCTAATTTTTCATTGACGTATATTTCCAACAGGTCGGGCGATGTTACTTTTACGATTGCTTTTCCATACGCATCAGCGCTTACATAAAATGAAAATAATTGAATATATGCGCTTTCCTGTGCAGGCAAAGTAAAAAAACCGGCTGTATCTACAGTAAATTTTTGATTAAAATATTGCTGTTCAGGGATGGATACCTTTAGTTGCAGTAAATTTTTATCGGTGAATTTTTGATTATTCCTGTTTATCGAATCAATTTCAACCGGTTTGGTTACCATATATGGCCGGGTAGCGTAAAGTTCGTATAACTGTATGTTTTGCGCTTGAGAAAACATACAAAAAGCGACAAGGCAAAGAAGTACGATTTGTTTCATAGAATTAACCTGAAATAGTAAGTATACTCGCAAAAGTACAAATAAAAATCGACTTATTATGAAAATTTTATGTAACTAAACAAATATTTAAATACAACCAATTTTGTTTTTTTTTATTTTTGCATGTTGAAAATCATTTATTATGCAGACAAGAGTTTGAAAAACATATAATTGTGTGATATGCAAAACGGCTAACGCCAAAGATTTATGAACATTTGTGAGTTACTAACGAGTGATAATTATTAAAGGAATAAGTGAATGCTTCGCATTTCTATGTTTCCTTAATGTTAAAATTTTTAAAAATGTAGACATGAAACGAACAGGTATTTTAATTGCTATTGTTGTTGTGTTGGGAATGGGGTCATGTACATCATTCTCTCGAAAAACAGAGTTAAAAACGGAGATTGATACGATGTCGTATTATTTCGGATTATCGCGTGCGGATGGTATAACGAATTACCTTGTAATGCAGGCGGGAGTGGATACTAATTATATGGATGCTTTTTATAAAGGATTCAGGGAGGGATCTAAGAATTACGGTCCCGAAGAGGTCGCATACCTTGAAGGGATGCGTATTGCCCATATGATTAACAACCAGTGGGTCAATAATGTTAACCGGGATATTTTTATGGGCGATTCCAATCAGACAATTAACAGAATGGCCGTTCTTGCCGGTTTTTATCAGGGAGTTAAAAATCAGGATAATATGAAAATAATGCAGGCGCAGGCTTATAGTCAGAGTAAAATGGATAAAATCAGGGAAGAGTATAAACAAGAAAAATATGCAGGAAATATTGCTTCCGGCGAAAAGTTTCTGATGGAAAATAAAAATAAAGAAGGCATAAAAACGACTTCAAGCGGTTTACAGTATAAAGTCATAACAGAAGGTAAGGGAGATATCCCGGGAGAAAATGCAAAGGTGAAAGTTAATTACAAGGGGACTCTGATTGATGGGACCGAATTTGACAGTTCAAACAACGCTCCGGCTTCGTTTCGCGTTAACCAGGTCATAAAAGGATGGACGGAAGCCCTGACCATGATGCCTGCAGGCTCAAAGTGGGAACTGTATATTCCGCAAGAGCTGGCATATGGTTCGAGAGAGCAGCGCAATATTCCTCCGTATTCAACCTTGATTTTTGAAGTGGAATTGCTTGAAATAGAACCGGAAAAATAAAAGATAAAAACTTGTTGTAAAAGTAACTGTAAAAATCGGGTTCTACGCAGGAACGGCAATAGATATTCAGCCACAGGAAATTTCGGTAGTGTCATGAATTGTATGATCGGGAGGAATACATATCTTATTATCAATAAGATACGAAATGCCATCAACCAATTTGAGACACTATCGAAATTTTAAACAGGCGCCATACGATGAATTTATTCCAGCGCTTTTTTGAAAATTTCTTCAACTTCATTTTCGGTTATACCGCCTTCGTGCAGTTTTTTACCATCGACATAAAACGTGGGGGCATAGTAATAATCGTACTGATCGGCTATTTCTGCCTGTTCGCTCTCTTCTATCATTTCGATTTCAAGATCCTTGTAAACATCTTGTTGTTTCAGTTTTTCAATGTAAGACAATGCCCTTTTACAAAACGGACAGTTTTTTAAATAGAATAATTTAATCGGCCTCATGTTTATAATTATTTAAATTTTCCGTAAAGATAGTTGTTTTTTGTTTCAGCCGGAACGAAATCAAGTTGTTTTCGTTGCAGGTTGGCATGCGCAATTTTGACTATAACCGGATCTCCGAGGCGGTAGATATGCTTATGACGTTTTCCGATGAGGCAATAATTCTTTTCGTCGAATTCATAAAAGTCGTCATTCAGGTCCCGCACAGGAATAAGCCCTTCACATCTATTTTCATTGAGTTCAACATATAATCCCCATTCGGTAACGCCGGAAATAGTTCCATCGTATATTTGTCCGATTTTGTCGCTCATGAATTCTACTTGTTTATACTTTATAGATGCGCGTTCGGCATTGGCGGCAAGTTGTTCCATTGCAGAGCAATGGTCGCAGCAGTCTTCGTATTCTTCACTGTTTACACTTCTTCCGCCTTTTATATATCGTTCCAGCAGGCGATGTACCATCATATCCGGATAACGGCGGATAGGCGATGTGAAATGTGTATAAAAAGGAAATGCGAGCCCATAGTGGCCTGTATTATGGGTAGAATACCTGGCTTTTTGCATGGAGCGTACGGCAAGCGTTTCGATCAGGTTCTGTTCGGGTTTGCCCTTCGCTTTGTCCAAAAGGTTATTGATGCTTTTTGTGATATCTTCTTTATTGCCTGTCGTTTTCAGTTTATATCCGAAACGTCCGATAAATTCGGCCAGATTCTGCATTTTATCCGGGTCAGGCTGTTCGTGAATACGGTAGACAAATGTTTTTTTGGACTTGCCTTTGGCTGTTTTTCCAATAGTTTCGGCAACATTGCGGTTTGCCAGTAACATAAATTCTTCGATCAGATGGTTCGCTTCTTTGGATTCTTTGAAATAGACGCTCAAAGGTTTGCCTTTATCGTCAATTTCAAATTTTACTTCGTAGCGGTCAAAATCAATAGCGCCATCTGCGAAACGCCTGTCTCGTAACAGTTTGGCCAGTTCGTTGAGTTTTAGTATCTCCTCACTGAAATCCCCCTCTCCCGTATCGATAATATTTTGTGCTTCTTCGTAGGTAAATCTGCGGTTACTGCGGATTACTGTGCGTGCAATTCTCGAATCGATTATTTCCGCTTTTTCATTGAGTTCGAATATAACGGAAAAGCAAAGTTTTTCCTCATCCTGGCGAAGCGAGCATAACTTGTTGGATAAACGTTCCGGAAGCATTGGTATCGTACGGTCAACGAGATATACGGATGTAGCGCGTTCGATCGCTTCCTTATCTATGATATCATCGGGCCTTACATAATGTGTAACGTCTGCAATATGTACGCCGATTTCCCGGTTACCCCTGTCTGTCTGACGAATCGACAGCGCATCGTCGAAATCTTTGGCGTCTTTCGGATCTATCGTAAAAGTAGTTACTTCACGGAAGTCCTCACGTTGCGCAATCTCTGCTTTGGCAATTTCTTCAGGTATTTTATCGGCAGCCTGTTCAATATTTTCCGGATATTTATAAGGAAGTCCGAATTCCGCGAGTATTGCATGCATTTCAGTATTGTTATCACCGGCAGCGCCTAACACGTCTATAACTTCTCCGATAGGATTCTTAACGTTATCCGGCCATTCCGTAATTTTCACAACGGCTTTCTCTCCGTTTTTTCCGCCTTTGAGGTTGCTTTTCGGAATAAAAATATCGTTGGCAAGGCTTTTATCTTCAGTTACCAGAAATGCATAATCATGACTTATCTGCAGCGTGCCTACATAGTTCCGGTCTTTAGCCTCCAATATCTCAAGGACTTCGGCTTCCGGCTCGGAACCTTTCCGGCGTGCAAAAAGTTGTACGCGAACGATATCCCCGTCCATTGCATGGGCGGAATTACGTTCTGCTACGCGGACAGGTTCGCTTCCATCTTCAGGGAGAAAGGCGTTTTTTCCATTACTCCGGCGCTGGAAAGCGCCGGTTGCAATTGTTCCGAGGCTGTTATATCGGAAACGTCCGCGATCGAGTTCCACTAATAGATTCTCTTCCGCCAGGGAATAGAGCACATCAAGAACCTGCAACTTCCGAACCTGTTCGTCTATACCTGTCAGCTTACTGATTTGCTTGTAGTTGTATACGGCTTTGGCGTCTTTCTGGAAAACATCAAGAATAGCATGTGCCATCAGGTCTTTTTTCATGCGCTTGCTTCTTGTTTTATTATTATTTATTTGTGTATTTCTTGCGGCGTTTCCATTTCTGCCTGTCTTTTGTTTTTTTATATTCATTGCTTTTTAATTTATAATCGCAACAACAAAAGTACAAAAATTATTTCAGAACTCAAAAATCATTTCATGCGCTTGGAAAATCCGGTTTTTTCATCTAATTTTGTTGCGTATGTGTCGGGTGATGCTGTTTTTTGTTTTAACACCCCAAAGATAAGCGTTTTATCTGATACGACCCGTCAATTCTCTCCCGAATCCCCTGTCTTTTGCGAGATTTGGCGATTGAAAAAGTGAATCGGGTTTGGGAGATGGACATAACGCGTATATAACAACGGAAAAGGAATGTATGTATCTGATTGACCATTTAGGTTACAAGTTCTACCGCCGCTACCGCCGCCGGAAGCGGATGCTGCCGGACAAGCCCCAACTTCACGAAACGGCTCTCCCCGGAAATGTTAAAAAATCCTCATTAACTGTGCGTGTTGGGAGGTGGTAGCTGGCTGTGTATCAATTACTTATAAAAAACTTCCCAGTCTTATTTCCGCGCGTTCGTTTCTTCTTCCGGAACGTCATACGTCCATTTGCCGCCGCGATTCCTCCGGCCTGCAAAAAGACGCCTCCTGCCCGCAAAACGACGCTTTCAGCCTGCAAAACGACGTTTCCGTTTTATCTGCCGTTTCTCATCCTTTGCACGACGCCTCGCAACGCTTGCGCAGCATACTGCAAATTCCGTGTAGCATACCGCAACGTTTGTGCAGCATGTCGCAAAGTCCGCACGACGTATTGCAAAGTCTGTGCGACATACCGCAATGTCCGCGCAACATGTCGCAAAGTCTGCGCGACGTGTTGCAAAGTCTGCGCGGCGTGTTGCAAAGTTTGCGCGACATGCTTAGAGACTGTGCGCGTCTTGCATCCGCCCGTTCGCTACCGGCCAAACGGCAGGATCAATCGCTACGGCGGCCTGTTCGATTTTTCCGGCCGGAATGTTTTTTTCCCTCCCTGAAAACGGGAAGAATCAAACCGGTCGGACGAATCCGGCGAATCAAAGTTAAGGCAACAACAAATTCAACTATTCAAACGCATTAAAAAGAAAAATTCATGAAAAAATTAATTTTGTTTTTAACCATAATGCTGCTCCTCACGGTCGGCGTCACGCAGGCCGCAGCCTCGTCGTCGGAGATTGTGCCGACGGGCGTTGAGTTGGACCGGCATAACGTTACGCTGGGAACGGGCGAAACCGTTCAGCTCACGGCAACGGTCAGTCCTGCCTACGCGACAAACGGCGCGCTCGCGTGGACGTCGTCCGACACGCAGGTAGCGACCGTCTCCGGCGCGGGTCTCGTGACGGCCGTCGCCGGAGGCGAGGCGACGATTACCGTCCGCACACTGTCGGGCAA
>JAIROL010000261.1 GCA_031257565.1 Tannerella sp.
AATACCCTTGACTTCATGTATGGAGTACAAATAGGTATTAGATATGATTATATTGCTTTGCATACAGGAATTTTCACATTCGACTCCCGGAATGCAATAAACAAACTAATTCCTAAACAATTCAATTATGCAGAAAAAAATTCATTTTAGGTGAAATTGGCGCGTGTTTTTATTTCTGAACGGTTGTTTTTAATAGAATCAGTAGCGCTCATCCCCGGTCGAAAAGCCTTCAGTATATACAAAAGACGGCAAAATACTATGAAATAAGCCCCCAGTTGATTTTGCGGCGGAACAGTGCGGCCAGGCGGGTTTGTAAGAGTTTGTTTTCAGGCTTTTCAAAATTCGGGTCGTCGTCGAGGATTTCCTCAGCAATATCCCGCGCATACTGGAGGATCTGTCCATCCGACGCAAGGTTTGCTATTTTCAGGTAAAGACCGTCGCCGCTTTGTTGCGTTCCCTCCAGATCGCCCGCCCCGCGTAATTTGAGGTCGGCTTCGGCTATTTCAAACCCGTTATTGCTGCTTACCATGATCTCAAGGCGTTTACGCGTTTCATTATTTAGCTTATACGAGGAGATCAGGATACAGTACGATTGCTCCGCTCCACGCCCCACGCGCCCGCGGAGCTGGTGCAACTGCGAAAGGCCGAAACGTTCGGCGCTCTCAATCACCATCACGGATGCATTCGGCACATTGACTCCGACTTCAATGACTGTCGTAGCAACCAGAATCCGAGCTTCTCCCGATACAAAGCGTTGCATATTAGCGTCTTTCTCTTTTGCTTTCATCTTGCCGTGAACCATGCAGACTTCATATTCGGGGAACACTTTTTTAAATGTCTCGAAGCCTTCTTCCAGATTTTTATAATCAAACTTTTCGCTCTCTTCAATCAGAGGATATACGACATATACCTGACGTCCTTTGTCGACCTCCGCACGTAAAAATTCAAATACCTCCGCTTTTTTGGCGTCGTATCGGTGGACTGTCTTGACAGGTTTACGCCCGGGAGGCAACTCGTCAATAACAGATACATCCAGGTCGCCGTAAAGAGTCATCGCAAGCGTACGTGGAATAGGCGTAGCCGTCATAATAAGTACATGCGGAAGCGTCCTGTTCTTTACCCACAGCTTCGAACGCTGTTCCACGCCAAAGCGGTGCTGTTCGTCAATCACAGCCATTCCGAGAGATTTGAAAACCACCGTATTTTCTATCAAGGCATGCGTCCCGACAAGAATATCAATTTTTCCCGAAGCTAAATCAGACAATAATGTCTCACGCTTTTTTTTTGTTGTAGAGCCGGTCAACAATTCCACACGAACATTCATATTCTGAAGAAACTCCTTGATTGTAACCAAATGCTGGTTGGCCAGTATTTCCGTAGGAGCCATCATACAGGCTTGATAACCGTTATCGATCGCCAGAAGCATCGACATCAGCGCGACAAGCGTTTTTCCGCTGCCGACGTCGCCCTGCAAAAGCCGGTTCATCTGGCGTCCGCTGCCCATGTCCGTCCGTATTTCGCGTATCACGCGCTTCTGAGCGTTTGTCAAATCAAAAGGCAGATAATCTTTATAAAAAGTATTGAACGCCTCGCCCACAGTCGGAAAAATGATCCCTTTTAGCTTACTGCGCCGCAGTACTGCCGTACGAAGAATATTCAACTGTATATAAAAGAACTCATCGAACTTAAGACGTAATTGCGCCTGACGCAATTTCTCCGCCGACTCCGGAAAATGAATATTCTTCATCGCCTCCGATACGGACATCATTTTTAACCGGGAAAGGATATGTGGAGGAAGCGTTTCCGGCACATGCCATCCCAGATTCGTAAGCAGGTTATATTGTATATTCTGAATGGCGCGGGAATTCAGAAAAGATTTTTTCATCCTCTCGGTCGTGTTATAAAACGGAACAAAGCCATTTGCAACCTGCAAAGCGCTTTCTACCGGATCAATATCGGGATGGGCAATATTATAGGCATGAGCAAATTCCGCAGGCTTCCCAAAAACGATGTACTCCTGTCCTGTCCTGTATTTATCCGTTACATACTTAAGCCCTTTAAACCATACCAGGTCTATCGTTCCAGTACCATCGGTAAACTTGCCGATCAAACGTTTGGTTCTGCCCTCTCCCACTATATCAAATAAAACAATGCGCCCTTTAAGCTGTATATAAGGCATATTGCCGTCTATTTCGCTTACCTGATAGAATCTGCTCCGGTCCACATATCTATACGGAAAATAATATAACAGATCCTCAAAAGAAGCAATATTCGCCTCTTTTCGAAGGATCTCCGCCCGCTTGGGACCTACTCCTGCCAGATACATGATGGAACGTTCTTCTATTTCCAAAGTCAGCAAGGATTTGTTATTACTCTATATAGTATCATATACGAATAAATGATTCCACAATGATACAAACCGATTAACGATTTTCCAAAATTATTTTTGCATACTGTAAATCCATCGGCGTCGTGATTTTTATATTTTCACGGTTACCGTCAACAAGACGTATCGTATGCCCCGATGCTTCCACCAATGAAGCATCGTCCGTAAAAATATCATCATAAGATTGTTCATAAGCCCTATGCAATAAGTTTGCACGAAAAACTTGCGGGGTCTGTACGATACAAAGACGATTCCGGTCAAACGGACGACTCTCGCCCCCGTTTACTTCACGCACGGACTCGATCATCGGAATAACAGGTATCGCCGCTCCGAAGGCTTCGGCGATCGTAAAACAGGAAGAAATAACATCATACGAAACAAACGGACGGACGCCATCGTGAACGGCAATCAAACCTTCTTCGCCAGCTTTGCGCAGACCGTTACGCACCGAATGAAAACGCGTTTCTCCTGCGTAAACCATACGATGAGGAATTGTAAAATCAAGTTCCCGGCAAAGCATTTTCCAGTAAGATTCATGCTCTTCAGGTATTACCAGCAATAAATCTGCGGCAGAATCCCACTGATAAAAAACGCCCAATGTATGCATAAGAACCGGTCTGCCTTGCAACGGTATAAATTGTTTCGGCAAATCGCTCCCCATACGCAAGCCTTTTCCACCGGCAACGATAATGACGGTATTTTTCATTTAATCAAGCTCTTCCAAGACTTTCTTTACCTCTTCGTCCGCTTTGAAAAGTTTTTCTTTACAAAGTTTAATCAGGCGTGTCGCTTCTTTCACTTTTTCGGAAAGTATATCTACGTCAAGTTCTCCTTTTTCGATATCCTCTACGATTGCGCGTAATTTCTCCAGCGCTTCATTATAAGTCTCTTTCTTTTCCATATTCCTGACAGTTTAGAATAACCATAAACAGTTTGTTTTCAATCCGTATATCAGATAATTTTCCCTTTCTTTTCCCCATCGGAAAATTTTACGGAAATTTCATCTCCGGCAGATAAACCTTCTGCCGACTTCACAATTTGCCCCTCCTTAAATGTCAGTGTATAACCCCGTTTAAGGATATATTCCGGCGAAACCATCCGGATATATTGTTCATTCAGTTCCATTACCTGCCGACCCTCCGCACACACCCTTTCGGAAGCGCGCCTCAGGCGCAGGGGCATATTTGATATCATCGTTGTACGCGCTGCGATCAAAGCGCTGGCCGCTCGCTGCAACCGCGACGGAAAGTCTTCTAATTTTTCCATGCGGTAGCATATCCATTGAGGCAGGGACGACAGATGTGCAGTCATCGTATGAAGCTGGTTACGGCGCCGTTCAATATGCCCGGTAACCGTAACAGGCAATTTCACAGTAAGTGTTTGCAAAACAGACTTTTCTTGCATGATACGCTCCGTAACGCCACCGATGATGATTTGTTCCAGTTCCTGCAATTGAGCTGCCTCACGAATCATACATTCAATAAGAAACGAGGCAACCGCCGTAGGCGTTTTCATTCGCGTATGAGCCACCATATCCAGCGTCGTATCATCACGTTCATGACCGATTCCCGTTATTACAGGCAATGGAAACTGCGCACAATTAGCAGCCAACGGATAGGAGTCAAAACTACTTAATTCGGAAGTAGAACCGCCGCCGCGAATAATAACAACCACATCAAAAAGGTCTGCACCGGGAAAGATACGGTCAAATGCGGCAATAACGCTTTCTTCCGTTTTTTCTCCCTGCATAATTGCAGGAAAAAGCTTTATATAAAAGGAAAAGCCATATTCGTTTTCTGTCAACTGATGCATAAAATCCTCATAGCCTGCTGCCGTCGGCGATGTTATTACAGCAATACGCTGTGGTAACAAAGGAAAGGGTAACTCCCTGTTCAGTTCGAAAATACCCTCTTCCTGCAAACGGCAGATGATCTCTCTCCGTTTTTTAACCATATCTCCCAGCGTATAGGAAGGGTCTATATCATGTACGCTCAGACTGTATCCGTATAACTCATGAAACTCTACGGATACATTCACAAGTACTTTTAAGCCGGAAGTAAATAGCCGCCCTGTTTCCTGTTCAAAATAAGGTTTCAGCATCTGGAACGTGCGCGCCCAAATGGTTCCGCGCGCTTTTGCGACGATTTGTCCGGAATGTTCATCCTTTTCAATAAATTCGAGATAACAATGCCCGGACGAATTATTCATGCGCACATCACTCATTTCCGCACGTATCCAGTATGTTTCAGGAAGCGCATCCCGAACGGCGTCCTGAATAATCATATTAAGTTCCAGAAGCGATCGGGCTTCATGGGTGTTCTTCCCAAAATCTATTTCAATATGTCCGTAAAGCATCGTTATTCGCTTTCGTATAGGCGTTAAACATATCCGGGATGCCATACCCCAACTGCGCATCAGGCTTTTGATACTGGCTGGAGGATTCCTTTATCAGTTTTATCAATTCGGTATTTTTCAACAATGGGAAAGCCTGCCACAAACAAGCCGTCAAACCGGCAACAACAGGAGCTGAAAACGACGTCCCGTTACTATACTGTAGCTGTCCTGCGGAATTTATCACGCAAACTCCTGTACCCAGCACTACAATATCAGGCTTTATACGGTAATCGGCCGTCATACCGACCGAACTGAACGCGCTTTTCTCTTTGTCCGACGTAATGCCTCCCACAGTCAAAACGTCCCGGACGTCGGCCGGAAAAGTGATTCTCTCCCAGTCTCCATTCCCTTCATTACCCGCACTGGATACAATCAATATACCTTTACGGACCGCAATATTCGCAACACGGCTGACAAAGGACGTCTGTCCGTTCAAATCTGCTCTTGTATAATAATCGGAAATACTGTCAAATCTGAAATAGCCCAAAGACGAAGAAATAATATCGACTCCGACACTATCGGCATATTCGACGGCTGCAACCCAGAAATCTTCTTCTATCAGAAACTCTCCGCGCGTATCCTCGCTTTTTATCAGTAAATAAGACGCTTCCGGGGCGGTCCCTACCATCACCCCTGTTAAGTCTGCAGCCATACAGGATAATACTTTCGTGCCATGATTGTCTTCACAGAATACGCTGCGTCCGGGAAATGTCACATTATGAGTTCCCAGTAAATTCAGCGAAGAAAAAGCGTCTATCCTGTTTACATTCAGGAAACCGGCGTCAATAACGGCAATATGCATCCCCTTGCCGCGATAACCGACATTGTGTAAACGTATACCATTAAGCATTTCTATCTGCTTCTCTGCTCCTCCATAAACATTTTCAACAGGACTATCCATTGAAACAAAACGGGATGTATCATCGGAACACGGCTGTATATCCAACCTTCCTTCGCCGTTCCAGACACACTTGACGGAATCGACAAAAGGCGTCGCTATAAGCCGCTCTATAACCATGCTATCCATACTCTCAACAACAACCGTTTTCATCCATTTACTCTGTACTACATACCGAGCGCCTAAAGAGGTTAACTCATCTATATAGCGACTGGAAACCGGAAAATCCGTCTCATCGACAAATACTTCCCGCAACATGCGCTTTTCAACAGATTCAGATGATAAAAAATTTTCGGGAGAAGATATCTTAAACGACATTTCGCCTTTATCCTTCAGATAAACGCGAAAACAAAAACTTCTTTCGGCAAACAAAGGTGCAATATTCAGCAAAAAGCACAGAATAAATATGCTTATACGCTGAAACTGAAATGCGTTAATCCGGTTTTTTGATGAAATCATTCTATAGCTAATCACGATATTCCACGCCGTCAGATAGGAACTTCACGTTTAAGACTGGTACGTAACGACATAAGCGTCTCTGTCTCGGTAACCCCCTGTATTTCCTGGATTTTACCATTCAGCAACTCCATAAGATGCTCATTATCACGAGCATAAAGCTTTATCAACATCGTATAAGGTCCGGTAGTAAAGTGTATCTCAACTATTTCAGGTATCTTCTCAAGTTTAGGAACTACATCTTTATACATTGAACCGCGTTCAAGTTTTATACCAATATAAGTACAGGTATTAAACCCTAAAACCTTCGGGTTGATATAATATCCGGAGCCGATAATTACTTTCGTTTCGATAAGACGCTGTACTCTCTGATGAATAGCAGCGCGCGATACGCCACAAGCCTCAGCTACATCTTTAAAAGGAATTCTTGCATTTTTCGAAATAATTTCCAGAATCTGACGATCCAACTTGTCTATTTTTTCAGTTTCAGACTTTTCCATTTTTATTTACTTTTAAATACCTTGCCAAAGATAAAAACTTTTCACATAATTACAAAAAAATACCACATTGCTTCAGGGCCGACGCATCTAAATTGTTTTCTATCGAAAAAGGGCTATCACGGCCTGCTACGGTGCAGGGCCGCAAATTTTGACGTCTGGGTTTTCCGTTATAACAACACGCCAAATCAGGGCATCGGTCATGAGATTCCACAGATGTTTGACCGTTCTTTTGGAATGAAAGAAAGAATTGTCGTAAAAAGGAGGCACAAATAATATGTAAACCTGATTGTAACGGAAAAATCCGATACAAAATTCAGAGTTCCTGACCTGTAAAATCTAACATCTTAAAAATAAGCAAGAAACAAAAAAGTTGTTGGGAAATGAAAGTGTCCTGTTTTTTTAATTGAAACATTTTTATTACACTTGCAGTAAAATCTAAAATCCATTAAATATTGTTATTATGCCTCAAGCAATCCTCCCCTTGTTTACGGAAGAC
>JAIROL010000273.1 GCA_031257565.1 Tannerella sp.
AGCCGTGCGGTTGCGGCTTCTTCAAAAGCGCCGGAATCGCTTAACGAATGGCAGAATGACAATATCCCCAAACTAAAGCAGGAAACATACGCAAATCCTTTTTTAAAAGGCAAGGGGAAGTAGCGGTGTTGCATTATTACTTTAATTTGTGTAAAGACAAGCCTCTTGATTTTGATACGAACATGAATCTTTCTTATGCGATTATGCGGACAGCGAAAGACAATCTTGAACCTTTTGAAGTCTATCTTAATAATGTTATCAAGGCGTTGGAAAAAAAGGAAGGAATCAAAGCAAAATGGAAAAAAGTCAAAACAGAGAACATGGCAGAGATGAAGATAAAAGGCGGTCTTTATGAAATTCCCAAGCGGACGGTAATTCAGGTATTGGAGAATGAAAGAGGGTGTTACCGGATCGTTTCAGAAATTGATGAGCCTGATTTTGAGGAAAAGTTAATATACCGGTCTACAGAGAATAAAGAAAAGGTTGCGGTTTCTGAGGAAGATTATAAAAATAGAATAATCCGGTTAAAACAAGAGATTGCAGATTTCGATTCTGTTAGTTGGAACGGTGAAAAGATCATGGTGCAACCCGTATGGATGGAGTTTAGCAAGGACTCAAAAATTTCGGGAGATTCCGACTATACTATTGCTTCTGTTCAATCAGATGAACTTACCCTTGCCGGTTCCATAAAGCCGGAAGAAACATTATTTTATGAAGGTAACGCGCTTAACTATACCATAAAATCAAAAAGTCAGAGGCCATCATCGGGTCATATTATCAGGGAAGATTCTGACCGCTACATTGTGTATAGAGAAAAGAATGAAACGCGGTCTAATAATGCCGAAAAGATTTCCGATAATAAACTGACAAGTTTTATTGATATTGACAAACTCTGTTTTGAAGACGGTATGTTGCTGGCTATTGAAGGAAATGATGGATTGATCATCACCTTAAAAAATAACGAAGATTACGGGAAAATCGTCATATCAAACAACATAAAATTCACCATTGAACATATACAAAAAAATAATCGCGACGCCTATTGGATACAACTGTCTGAATTGGACGATACTGTTACAAATGATGATGTTTCCGGGCTTTCGCCGCTTCGATATTTTTTTGACGATGAGGTGTCTGCTGTTACCGATGATAAAAAAAACGAGTATCAAATAGACAGAGGGATTGAATTTGAAAATAAACTTGTACTAAAACAGAAAAATGATAAAGGCCATTGGGACTTTTGCGTTCCTCCTGGAGGAGCTGTACTCAGCGTAAAGATAAATACCTACCAACTTAAGAAGCAGCTTGAATCTATCTCTACATTAAAGAATATGCCTGTTGGGGAACAGGCAAAGTTAATACGCTTGTTTGAGAACCGGCAAGCGGCGCGATGGGACACGCCGGATAACATACCGGTTGCGGAATGGCACGTTATCACCGATATGAAACGGGGCGGATGTACGGAACAAAGAAAATTTGTTGAACAAGCGCTAAATACGCCTGACTTTGCTATTCTTGAGGGTCCGCCCGGTTCTGGAAAAACAACGGTCATTCTGGAATTGATCTGCAAATTAGCAAAACAAGGGAAGCGGGCGTTGCTTTGCGGTTCAACTCATGTGGCTATTGATAATATTCTGGAACGTTTAAAAGAGAAAAAGCCGGGAGCGAAATCGTTATTAGAGCGATCCCGTATACTGCCGGTGAGGATTGGGGATGAAAAGAGGATAAATGAGGATATCAGGGAATTTCAAATTGATAACTTGATTGAAAATAATGACATTGATCAAAACCTTCTGCTTGACGCCGCTAATCTGGTGTGCGGAACAACGATAGGGATTTTACAGCATCCCAAATTCAAACAGCGAAAAGGCTGGTTACAAAAAGATAAATATCATTATTCCAGCGACACGCCTATTGTTCCTGAATTTGATTACCTAATTATTGACGAGAGCAGCAAGACGACGTTTCAGGAATTTCTTGTCCCCGCGCTTTACGCAAAAAAATGGATTCTGGCAGGGGATGTAATGCAGCTTTCTCCTTTTACCGAACGGGAAAATATTGTTTCCAATATTGAAGAATTATCAATTAACGGAAAGTGTTTGGAACCGGATTTACAGCAGGCGGTTTTTTATCTGCAAAAACTGAAAGAATGTGTGTACAACAAAACAACCGATTTGTGCTGCCAGTGCCGGAAAGGGTTATACAACAAATACTGTATGAACTTGAGACTGGAAGAAACAACGATTTTATGAAAAATAATAAACTGCTTTTTTTCATAGTAGATAAAGCAATTTATAAAATTGATGACGAAAATATTCAGATTGGAACTTTTAAGGGAATAAACAGATTGGAGCTTACCGCTGCGGATATAATCTTTATTGAAGAAACCCACTTTAATGAAGTCGTGGACAAACTTCCCGAAAGACACGCGGTATTGAGAAGCAAAAATTGGACCGGTTCAGAACAGGAACAAGCGTCAGAACACGCTTTTAGACACAATTTTTATCAAAAAACGCATCGTTTCTTTTATAAAGAAAAAGGTAGAGAATTTTCAGACAGCTTTGAAATTACCGGGCAGATAAACCGGTATTTCAGCGAAAAAAATTGGGCTGAAGAAGTTGCGTGGCGTATTGACAGGGAACATCAATTACGGCTTAAAGAGAAAAACAAAACAAAGGAAAAACTTACCACTGCCATTGAAGAATTTATTCCCAAGTCCCTTGAGAGGGAAAAGGTGGAGGACGCGTTTAACAGCGTTGCGGTAATGGCATTTTCGTCAATTCTTGAATCTCTGGTACAGGGGATAAAGGGCAGAACGGTAAAAAAAGAATCAACGATAACCGAAGGCTTTAATCCAGCAGACATTGGTAAACGTAAAACAACCCTCGTTTACCAGCACCGGATGCATCCTGACATTTCACGCTTTCCCAGGAAACAGTTTTACAATGAAAAAGCTCTTCTGGATCTTGCCGTTCCTTCCATTACCGATTCCAGGCAATGGGGTTATAATTACTATCAAAACCGTTGCGTGTGGGTGGATGTGAACGGTGAGATGGTTAGAAATTACAATGAGGAAGAAGTGAAAGTTTTAATTGAACACCTGAAACGCTTTATCGAATATGCTAAAAAAACCGAGCAGCCTGAAAAGAAAGACTGGAGCGTTGCCTGTCTTGCCTTTTACCGGGGACAGGAAACCAAAATTCGGGAAAGACTTCAGAGTCTCACATCAAATGAAAACGGAATTTCGAATTTTACGGTTAAAGATGGCGCTTATAAGATAAACATAAAGCTCCATACGGTCGATAAATTTCAGGGGCATGAAGCGGATATCGTATTTCTGTCAATGGTTCAAACTTCCCGTGTAGGGTTTATGGATAACCCGAACCGCCTGAATGTGGCAATCACCAGGGCAAAGTTTCAGTTGGTGATCATAGGCTGCCATAAATATTTTCTGGAGCAATACCAATCTGATGATTTACAGAACTTGGCAAAAAACACTCATAAAATAGAGAGGTATAAATAATGACCGTTACTTTAACAAAACCTATTGTATTGCATTCGGCTATAGCCTATCTTTCTCTTGTGCGGGAAGTTGAACGCAAGGACATTCAAGAATATTTATCCGGTCATAAAAAATTTGAGAGCACAGTAATAGACGGAAGGGTTCGTGAATATTTGAAAGAGATCAAAATTTATGATGAACAGTATCACTTGACCTCATATGGAAATTCCGTTCGAGCAACCGGTAAGGTAAAGACACGGAAAGAAGGGAAATATCAGATATGGTATACCCAGGACGATAGTTTTTTCGGGAATAAAATATTTTATTTCACACGGTTTCAACCGCAAAAAGATAATAATAATCGAATTCAACCGCTTTCACTTAATTTTGATCAAGAACATTTTCACCTTTCTGTATCCGATCCAAAGCAAAACGAATTTTTCCGGTTTGAATTGCTCCCTAAGTAAGTGTAAATAAATAATATAGTCAAGTTAGTTGGGGAGAAATGGTATAATTCCATTCGCCATGAAATTGGTGCTCTCTTATATTAATTGAATTATACTCACTATCTGAAACTT
>JAIROL010000090.1 GCA_031257565.1 Tannerella sp.
GAAAACAACAGCCGGAATAAGTTTACTGCCGGAAACCGTATAGACTGTATCTGTAAAATCCTGTTTGTAACGTATGTTTCCGTTGTTTTTCCATATTCTTGCCGCATGTAAGGCGTTGACCTGTCTTACCTGTCTCGCATGAGTATATTCAAATATCCGACAATTTCCGAATCCGTTATTAAATAATAAGACGCCAGTCCTGAAGACGGGAACTCTATCTTACCGCAAAAATTCCCTTTCATATCGTATTTTATCAACTGGTTGGGCTTGCGTTCAAAATACAGAAATTCTTCTTTTTCGTCCGCCCAGCTGAAGCAGTCGGTATATGCCTCCGGGTCCTGTCCTGCGTGTCCGATTTCGGCAATAAAGCGTCCGTCTTCCTTGGCGAATAACAGGCAGGCTCCCCGTGAAAGTAAGGAACCGTATTCGACTACTATATAATTTTTTAGCGCTTTGACTACCGGACTTTTACCTATCAAACCGTCATCCGGCGTTTCCAACGGAATGTAACGAATAGTTTTGCCGAGATCGGAAACTTTTAAGCGGGAAAGATTTTTCAGGCCGCTTTCCACGTCGATTACAGCCGGATTTACTGCGTTATTTTTCTGACTGCTAACAGAAAACGAAAACAATAACAGAATGGTTGTGATGATTAAAATTCGTCTCATAATTTTACTTTTGTCAATAATGCTTCTATATTTCGGAAGCAAATATCGGTATATTGCACAAACATTTGTTCGTATACATCTTTAAAGAATCCAAGACGAATAAATTTATTGAAGCTTTGCTAATTCGCCCTTCAACTTTTCTTCCGATAAGCTGATATAACCGGTCTCATTTGCATAATTTTGTCCCTCGGAAAGGACGTATTTCAAAAAAGCGACAAGTTCCGGTTTGGCGGGCTTTTCTTTAGTCACCAGATATAAATCGCGAGCAGGAGGCGAAGGGAAAAGTCCTTCATTAATTGCTCGAATCAATGTCTCGGTCGTTTCATAAAAATCCTCTTCCGGATCTATCTGTCCGTTTCCATTCACATCAAAAGGAATGATCGCTAAACCTTCAAACGGAACTTTCGTCTTTTGGTCATAAGCATAAGCGATGTTATTGTAACCAATTCCAACCTTATCCTTTTGTACGGCAGAAGCCACTCCCGGATCTCCAAACACAGCCGTCGCTTTCAGGTTCTCCTGTTTCTTTCCAAACCATGCCGCAAAGGTTTCCGCTGCGCCACAGGCGTCAGAACGGGTAAATACGTGTACGGGAGTAGTTGTTGAAGTTCCCAGCACATCTCCCCAGGTTTTCAGTTCCTGATTCCATAGTTTTATAGCCGTTTCCCGTTTCAATCCTGTTTTTTTGATAGATGCTAATTCAGGATTGTTCGCATTGATTGTTGTAACAACAGCATCCTTGACTACGGCAACAGGAAATGCCCCCTTACTTATTTCTCCGGGGTAAATCTCACGAGAAACCATGCCTATATCGACTACTCCAGCCAGGGCGTCCGTTATCCCTTTTCCTGCTCCGCCGCCCGATATATCGATTTTTACATTCGGATGTATCTTGCGAAATTCCTCCGCCCATTTCACCACCATCGGATATAAAGCAAAAGCTCCTGATAATTGGATTGTACCGGAAAGCGAACCGTCTTCGCTCGTCGTCTGTTCTTGTTTCGGTTTGTTTGAGCAACTAACAAGCATTATTACGCTAACAACTAATAAGAAATACTTTTTCATCCGAATCTTTTTTTAATTAAACAAAAGTATTAACTGTGGATCGCTACTGCAATCCCATCTTTATGGTATTTATATAGCCAAGTTTTCCATCGTACTTCACACAGATATTCTTATTCAATCGTGATGATATTTTAGGGACAATACCGACTTCTTATCAGGAAAGAAACGTCTTCCCGCCAATCCGTTCTGTTTTCAGCAAGATAGACTTGCAGGCCGCACGCTCTTCCTGCTTTGATGTTCTGTTCGCTGTCATCAATAAAGAGCGATTCGGAAGGATCTATTCCTGCATCTTCAATCATCATCTTGTATATTTTTAAATCGGGTTTTGTACATTTCATTTTGTACGAAATGTATAGCTTGTCAAAATAATCGGACAGGGCGTTTCCCGATTGGGTAAATCCCGGTGCGCAAGCCCAGTCCATGATAATCGGATTATTGTTTGTCAATAGGAAAACCCGGTGTGTTTTTCGCAACTCCCGTATATATTCGAGTTTATATTCCTGCGGCGGGTCAATGATGCTTCTCCACGCTTTTCCTATCTCTTCACAGGGGATTTTTTTACCGGCGTATTCACATAACAGACGGCAAAACTCATCAGCATCTATATCGCCGTTTTCAATATCGATAAATATTCCTTTATGGTGGTATGTGTCGATGAGGTGTTCCGCATCGACCCCGATCGCGCTGAAGTTATGGACTGCTCTGTCGCGATGTACATCGACAATCACGCCGCCCATATCGAATATTATATTTTTTATCATCTTATGTTTCTGTTTGTGGAAAAAGTAAAAGGAAATATCCTTTTAACAAAGGACAAATTCCTGTTATAATTGTTGTCCGGAATGAATCAGTCAAGCGAATGAATGACTAATCCCGAACGTAGTTTCGGTTCAAACCATGTTGTCTTAGGCGGCATGATATTACCGGAATCGGCGACGTCAATCAGTTGTTTCATAGAAACGGGATAAAGAGCCAGCGCAACTTTCATTTCTCCGCTGTCGACGCGCTTTTTAAGCTCCCCGAGTCCTCGTATGCCACCTACGAAATCAATGCGTTTATCCGACCTCAGGTCTTTTATTCCTAATATTTTGTCTAATATAAGACCGGATGAGATCGCGACGTCCAACACTTCGATCGGATTGTTGTCGTCATATCTGTCCGGTTTAGCTGTGAGGGCGTACCAGTTACCGCTCAGGTAGATGGAAAATTCATGAAGACGCGAAGGTTTAAAAATCTCCGGCCCTTTCTTCTCTACTTCAAAATCGTTCGTTAGCTTCTGCAGGAACTCATTGTCGGTAAGTCCGTTAAGATCTTTTACTGCACGATTGTAGTCTATGATTGTCAATTGGTTTGCCGGAAAGCATACGGCCATGAAATAATTGTACTCCTCATCTCCCTTGTGAGTCGGGTTTTGTTTAGCTTTTTCGTTCCCGACAAGGGCGGCGGCGGCTGAGCGGTGATGACCGTCTGCAATATACATGGCCGGCATGGCGGCAAACAGTTCCGTGATGCGTGCGATATCATTCTCATCACTGATTATCCAGAACTTGTGTCCGAATCCGTCTGATTTCGCTACGAAGTCATACTCCGGCGTTCCGGCGGTATATCCGGCAACTATAGCG
>JAIROL010000199.1 GCA_031257565.1 Tannerella sp.
ATGGTTTTAGGTTTACTCATTTTCCTTACTCCTCGCAATAAAGTCGGCCAAATTACGTTTAGCCTGTTCTATTTCCCGTCTGGGAGTTTTCTGTGTCTTTTTCATAAAATGGTGGAGAAGAAGAAATTTATTTCCTCTCCAGGCAACGAATAAAATACGGTCCCGTATTGGGCGCAATTCCCAAATTTCTCCTTCAAGGTGTTTCATATATGGCTCTCCTACAGTAGTACCGTATAAACTTAACGCTTTTACATAATCCCGTATTTTATTCAGCTTTATTCGGCTGTCCTTCCCTTTCTGCCGGGCTAAATCCTGTAGATACTCATTGACCGGCTCTTTGCCGTTCTTATCCCGGTAAAGAAGACAACCTCGTACATGATCCATCGCAGAGTCAATGGGAAGTGGTAAAAAAAGCCGTTGAAACGTTAAGCGCACATTTGAAAGAAAACAAACATTCATACGAAGTATTTAAATGATTTTGTATAAGAAAAACCTCATGCTCCAAGAAGCATTACTCCAATCGAATGAATTGGCTGAAATAATCCACTATCAATTATTTTCTTAAAATCCATGTAATTTGTTACTCCGCATAGAACATCCTATTGAGTGCCAAGGTATCATCACTGGTACTCAAAGGAGATACGTTATGACAAAGATGCTAAAGGTAGCGGATGTCGCGGAAATGCTCGGCGTAAGTACGTCCTGCATTTACAAAAAGGCTAAGGAAATAGGAGGTGTTAAAATCGGAACGGCGCTCAGGTTTGATCCTGACAGTATTCAGTATTACATCAATAAGCGCCGAATGGTTGATCCGGCAGAATCAAATCGTGAGACCATTGCGTCTTCATGGCCCCCTCCCATTTCTTTTGATGAAGCCAGGGAGTTAATAATGACCGGCCCTTATATCCAATCAGTTACCATATCACTTCCCGCCGAAATGATTTGCGGGGACGCGAAATATCTCAATTACTTATTTAAATCAAATAATTGGGGAACCTATCTCAAATACGGGTACACCTCATTGATTTTGATTAATACAACTCCATTTGGATATGATTATTCAATGTGGAGTACAATAGAATCATTTTTTACTTTGTTACAAAGACAAGGAATCCTGTCTCGTTTTTTGGTTATGGATCAGCTAAGGATTCATGAAATAAAGCTACGGTTTGATATTGCAATCCCCGGCAGTATTTTTTGTAAAACCGGAGGGTTTTTAAAGGTTAATAATAACACTTACCGTTCCAATGATACAAGAAAGTTTAAGCGCAGGGCACGAACACCGCAAGAATACGAATCCTATAGCGAAATGGAATCCAAAGGGAGGCAGCAGTCTTTTGTTACCGTCATTCAGTACGGGGAAGGCAGTTCGGTAATTTTCTCTTTTTCGGGAAAATACCGTAAGCATATTTCTTTTGATTACCTTTCGCTTCCTAAGGATGATCTTATACAGCGGCTTTGCTTGTTTGCAGGCGTATATTTGACCCACGCGACAAATCCTGGAAATTTTAAAGTTGCGCCAGGCTATGTGCCGATGTTTCCCAAAGAATTCCAATTCATACTAAAAGAAGCCAACTGGTTTAGCGGCTGTTTCAGAAAAAAAATATGAACGGCCGTTTTAAGGGGGGAGTATTATTATGAACTATATAAAGTTTATAAATTCTATTTTTGTAAATAATAATCCATGTTTAATACATGGCTTTGCGGGTACAGGAAAAAGTACATTTGTTCAGGATATATCAAACCGGATAGGCATACGATGTTTGAAACTCGCTCCTACCGGGCTTTCAGCATACAATATTGACGGCTCAACCATTGATTCCCTTCTGGCTTGCTATCATAACGCAAAAAATAGTACGCTCGCAAAATTAGAGGAATTATACGACTACATAATTATTGACGAAATATCAATGGTCCATTATTTTAAAATGGATAAAATATTCCAAATTATCGAAACCCTGAACAAGCGCGGAAAAATGATAAAGCTGATACTGATCGGCGATCCCTTTCAGTTGCCTCCGGCAGCCACTGGAACATGATACAGGCATATCCCAGAAAGCAGAATTCGCCGCTAAATCAGGATAATTGTCTTAATAAAACGGATTGTTTTTTACTGTCGCAAAACTATCGTCAAAAAGACAATGACTTTAAAGGTGTTTTGGTGAATATCGCCACAGGATTAGCGGGCAGACACGATATTGACTTTATTAACCGGCATGTGATGAATGCTTCGCAGCCTTTCACAATGCAAGATACCCCTATTGTCATACCTTCCCGAAATGGCGCTAATATTTTTAATCAAAGAAGTCTAGAGCAACTTGGATTCAAATATACCCACAATGCTATTTTTGAGAAATTATTAAAAGGATATGAAGACATCGAATCCGATTGCCAGGATATAACGAATCCGATTGTCTATGCCGTCAATGCTCCGGTTATTTTTACACAGAATCATGAATATTTTCGTTGGGGTAACGGTACAAAAGGTAGAAACATATCTGATTATACCGGTTCCGAAATCCTTGAAATATACACCGATAGAAACGAAACAGTACAATGCGAACCGACCAGGCACAAATTACAACGATTTGTATTTAACAGAGATACAGGAGAGGTAGAAAATGAATGTGTCGCAATAATAAAACAATATCCGTTTATACTTGGTTTCGCCTTAACAGCTCATGTTACGCATAGTTGACATAAGGGGTGGAAAGAATACTATAAGAGTATGGGTGGGGACATACTTGATTTATACAGTGATTAGTTGTTGGCAAGCGCCAGGAAAGCGACGGCAACCGGCTTATCGGAACTGGTTGATAAGGCAATAAGCCACGATCAAATAACCA
>JAIROL010000006.1 GCA_031257565.1 Tannerella sp.
GAAAATATTCGCCGTATTATAGACATATTACATTACTGTGCAAGCAATGCCGAAGAACGCAAAAAAATAGAAGCGGAACATGAAGCATGGCGTGTTTTTATGCTTGTGCAAGAAGATAATACAGAAAAACTGAGAGAACAGGCGAAATCTCTCGTCGAAAAAAATGCTGTCATTGCCGAAAAAGAAGCTGTTATTGTCGAAAAAGAAGCTGTCATTGCGCGTGAACAGGAAGAAAAAAAACGTATCATTGTCGAAAAAGAAGCTGTCATTGCCGAAAAAGAAGCTGTTATTGCGCGTGAACAGGAAGAAAAAAAACGTATCATTGCCGAAAAAGAAGCGCTTATTGCAAGATTAAATGCGTTGGAAAAACCAAAAAACACAGAGTAATCGTGTAATAAATAAATAAAATGAGATTAGTACCTTACAAGCAAAATTGGTGTAATATTTGTCAAGATATTTCAGAAATCAAGTGCGAATCCAACCTGTCCCCATCCCTTTCATTGCGAGGAGTTGCGAGGTATGAAGCAAAGCAAGCCGGAAGATTTTTTAACGCAAAATTTATCCGCAAAGGACGCAATGCGCTTTGCGTTTTTTGCGTAATCCTTTGCGAACATTGCGTTAAAACATACATCCCCTCTCCTCTTTGGTTCCGGCTTGTCCGGGTTAGGAGGAATGTCTCCTGCACAGTGCAACGCTCGTTCCCCCATTGGGGAATGTCTCCTGCACAGTGCAGCGCTCGTTCCCTCATTGGGGGAATGTCTTCTGCACAGTGCAGCGCTGCTTGAAACAGGCATCCTCTGCAACTTTCCTTTTTCCTAATGGACATTTTGGGATAAGGTTGGCTGGAGACGGGATAATTCAGTGCTACTAAGGTTGTTTTGTTGTTAAATAAGGTTAAAAATAAGGTTTTTTGCCTTAACCTTTGTGTATTCTTATCCATCTCTTTTTATTTCCTCGCCTTCTCTTTTATTATGAATACACTACTCAAGCATATTATTTATTTTGCTCTGCCACTCATCCTCAAAGATTACTTGAAATTCAAAATCGTGATTTGGAAACTCGTCAAAAAGTTCTTTCCATGGTTTCTTTGCCCCCAATTCATTGCACAAGGTAAAAACGTCCTGCTTGTATTTGGTGTCTTCGTTTTTGAGATGGATGCCTTTGGTTTCCAGAACATATATTATGCCGTATTCCTCCATATTTTCCGGTACATTGGCCGCAATAAAATCCGGGTAAATTTTGTTTCGTTTCCACCCTTGTATGTGATAGTCCTGCTTGCTCATATTGCGGTACCACCAAAGCAATTTTTCCTGTTCGTCGAGATAAACGGCAACCGATTTTTCGAGGTCGTTGATATTCTCTTCCGGCACATAGTCGAATAAAGACCTTTGAATGGGCGTATTGTCGGGACGTACCAATTGCCGGTTACTCCTGACTTTAATTCTTGACGGTAAAACAAAATCCCCGCTTTCGGCGAGAAGGAAAAAGCAAAGTTTTTTGTTCTCAATCATTTGCCTGAATATCTGTTCCGACAGACGGTTACGTTCTTTTTCCAGAATCTTTTTCAATTCTTCAATGATAAATACAAAATTGACTGCAATTGTTTCTTCGTCATACTTTTCAGACAAAATATTCAAGGCTTTTTCGCCAATCCTGTAACAATGCCAGGGATTGGGAACAATGTCGACGATTTGTCGTGTGAGAAATGCTTTGTCAATGTCGAGCATACCTGCTTTTTCGGCTCTGCCGGTTTCTTTCAACAATTCCTGTTCTTCTTCGCTTAGTCCTAAAATGATTTCCTGTTCTTTGCTTCGTCTGTTTTGAATGGAAACAGTGTACAGTTCGACGATATTGATTTCTTCCCAATCAATTTGGCTTAGAATATCCATGTCAAAATTCACATCGCGCCAGCCTTCTTTTTCCTGAACCACAAATTTCGGCAAGTAGATTTTGCCTTCAAATTTTTTGAATCCGGGACGGTACCGTGTTATTCTTTCTTTTATCCCGTCTGTTTTTATTTCGCCGTCATTGCTTACAAGATGTCCGGCAAGGTCGCCCAGTCCTTCTCCTTCCAAACCGGATTTTATTTCTTTCACTAATGTACTTGCATTTTGGCGGAAAGTGTAGATGTAACATTCGTCAAGTTCTTTGACTTTTGTTTTTCGGGCAAACGGCTGTCGCAAAATTCTTCCCACCAATTGAGTAATGCCCGTTTTTGACGACGGATTCGTCAATATGGTCAGTACGTAGGCAAACGAACAGTCCCATCCTTCCTGCAGGGCTTGCTTGGTGATGATATAACGTATTTCACAATCTCCGGAAAACAAATTTATACCTTCAATATCATCCTTTTCTGCCGATTTTATAGCAATATGCGTTTGGGGAACGTTGCATTTTTTTATCAGAAATTCCTTCGCATCTTCGGCATGGATATATTGGGCGTCGCGCTGGTCTTTTCCTGTTCGCTCCACTTGTATCAGGCATATCGGACGAATATACTCACTGGTGTTGGCTTCGTATTCCTTAGCTTTCTGTTCCAGAAAATTGCGTTGTTCGTAGCTTGCCAGTAGTGTATCTTGCCAATCCATGCTGGTTTTATTGGTCAGGTGAATATCTAATTTTATCATTTCCTCTTCGTGCAACTCCCTGCCTGTGATGCGTACCAACTCGTTGCTTTTGGGCGGCGGCGTTGCCGAGAGTTCCAGAATGAACGAGGGGTTAAAGTGGTTAATCGTGCTTCGCGCCTGTTCTCCATAAGCCTTGTGTCCCTCGTCAATAACAACGAGCGGACGTAGTATTTTTAGCGTATTCCCCAGTGAAGTTTTTATCTGTGTACCGAATACGCCCTGATTATCTGAAAAATAATCCAGATTGGAGATGAGTTCTTTCAGTTTTCGATGTCCTTCAAAATCGTCTTCGTGCGGGAAGAAGTCGGTAAATCCTCCCCGGTCGCGAAATACTTTGAGCGTTTCCCTGTTCCGGCGGTTGGCGGAAGGAAGCATCAACATCAATACAACCAGATTTTCCGCTACATCAAGGCGGGTGAACATTTCTGTTTTTTCCTTGACAAGCGTCCGTCCGCCACTCGAAATATCCAGTATTTGACGATAGGGATGCGCTCTGTCTTTGAGGGCGGATATGGTTTGACGGTAAATCTGCGTGGATGGGACAATCCACAATACCAAGCCCGTCTGTCTGTTAAGAAATGTTTTTTGGATTTTGTCTATGGCATGGCAGGCTAACAGTGTTTTCCCGCCCCCGGTGGGGACTTTCAGGTAAATATCGGGTACAGGTTCTTTTAATCCGTTGGTTTTGGAATAATATACGACTTTGCCTGTCGCCTGTTCCCACGCTCGTCCGGGAAAATTGTAATCTTTTGCCATGTCGGGGTCAAAATCCAATGCTTTCAAGTATTTGGATTTAAATTCAGAGAGGGAATTTAAGAAATCCTGCAACTCATTCAAAACTTTTTCCTGATATTGTTTTAATTTCATTTCTTTTCAATTTTATGGATTGCTTGATGAAGTTGTTCATTTCTGCATCCTGTAAATTTCGTACGGCAACCGGCAAAAGTCAATTCGATAGTTCCGGCAAGTTTCGTCGTCCACATATTTGCAGGGAGCAAATACTAATCGCTGTTTCCCCTTCAACTTCGGCAATGATTGACAAATACTTAATGTCAGTGCATGTTGTTTCAGCCATTCAATGTCAGGTTCGTATATCAAATACACTTCATAATGTGTACTTTCGCCGATAAAACCGGTTTTCGTATCAATGTCGTTTTCTCGAAATTCCTCGCCGGTAGCGGTATAAAACAGGTATTGGGCAAATTCCGTGTATGACGGCAGGTTATCGCCTTTCAGCAAACTTTCCAGTTCGATGGCATCGCCCAGTTTAAAATAGCTGAACGTTCCGCCCAGTCCGTTTTTCAAAAGTTCGTTTTTGGCGGAGGGAACGCCTTTGATTACTCTGCGTACTCGCTCAGCCGTAACCGTATCGGCATACTCTTCCTGCTCAATCAGAATGAATTTGCGGTTGCCGCCGTCTTCTTTATTGAGTTCCAAGACGGCGTGGGCGGTGGTGCCGGAGCCTGCAAAGGAGTCAAGGATAATATCATTTTTTTCCGTAACGTGCGAAAGGAAATACTTTACAAGTTCTATTGGTTTTGGAGTGTCAAAAATGTCTTTTTCTCTAAATATTTCGGTAAGTTGTTTACTCGCATCAGCAGTATTTGTCATATCATATACGATGGAACGTTCTTTTACAGATTTGAAACTGTTTTCTTCAAAATATATTTTTTCATAAGCAAGCCATTCATTATTGTTTTTTACAAATTCAACCAATCCATTTTCAAGCAACAATTCGCCAACCCGCCATCTTCCCTGACTGCCATCCGGCGCAAACGGTATGACTTTGAAACCATCCGGCGCAGTTATTGAGAAGTGCATTTTGGGTCTGTCTTCTTTTCTTGCAGTATTGCCCCATTTTGCCAATTTCATTAACTTGTACTTGCCGTTTACATCTTTTTTGTTGTAGGCTTCGTCATGGTCTTCCATTATATCGTCGACCCATTTGAAATTGTCAGCCTTTCTGTAAATAATAATGTATTCATGTTCCGTAACAAAGTATTCCTTTGTTTGCCCGCCGCCTTCCTTTTTCCGCCATATAAAATTTCCAACAAAATTATCCTCTCCGAAAATCTCATCCAAAATAAGTTTAAGATTTGCATATTCGTTATTTTCTATATTACTGCTGGTGCGTTAACATTTACAAATTAATTAATAAAAATCAGAAAATAAATCACATTGCAATTGATTGCCATTTTGCTTGCCATCAGAACAGGAAAGGAGTTCTCTAATAGGGGTC
>JAIROL010000094.1 GCA_031257565.1 Tannerella sp.
AATTAACTCCTGACGAATACAGAGATTATGTTGACAGTTTAAATTCGTACAGGGATTTGAAAAATTCTTTGGATTATGCAAAAGCGGAAGGAGAAGCGAAAGGAAAAGCAGAGGGAAAATTAGAAGAGAGATTAGAAATTGTAAAAAATGCAAAAGTATTAGGATTGTCAATAGAACAAATACAAAAGTTAACAAATTTGGCGTCGGCAGAAATAGAAAAAATATGACCGCAAATTGACTTTCAGACTTCAGACGGTTTTTTTTCCGAAATATTCCTTGAAAGCGGCGCTGAAATATTTCAAACTCGAAAAACCGCAACAGTCGGCTACCTCCGTAATGGTGTATTTCCGCGATTGAAGCAGTTCGAGCGCACGGTTTAACCGTATGCCGTTGATAAATTCGACTACCGACTGGTCGGTGAACGATTTGATTTTTTTGTATAAAAAAGCGGCGCTTACATTCATTGCCGATGCAAACACGTCTTTGCCAAACGCGGGATTGTTGATGTTTTGACGGACAACTTCAACGGCTTTTTTGATGAATTTGTCGTTCAGCTCGTTTCCGAAGAAATGGTCATCGGGATTTGCCTCTATCATTTTCAATGCTTTTTCCCGTACCGTTTTGCGATTTTTGATAATCGTCCGGATTCTTTCGGCAAGCAAATCCATATCGAAATTGCAATTCTGCAGGACGGGACTACTTCTTGATACGACCTGTGTTCACTCCCTGAATAATCACGGACGGTTCTGAGGAGGCGTCGCTCAGGCTGCAACGGGCGCTAATGGTTTTCGTCTCGCCGCCAACCGGAGAAACGTAGTTGTCGCTCCAGTAAACCGGAAGAATCGGTTCTTCCGTTACGCTGTCTACCAATAATAATTCCATACAGAATGCAATGTTTTTTGCCGTATTGCTCAAGGTGATTTCGATTACCCACTCGTCGTTTTCCCGATATGCTTTTTTGGTTGCGTCAATCCGTGCCTGAGGCAGCCTGTTCAGGGCCTGAAAGTTTGCAAACTGCTTTTGAGGCGTATAAAACCAGTAGTAAGCGCTCCAGTCCATCCGGTCTTCCTGTCCGGACAACCAGTAGAAGTTGTCGGCTACGAGGTTACGATTGGCGTCGTGCAGCGTCAGATGCAGGAAATACGTATCTTCTTTGCCGGGCAATGTCGGCAGCTCCGTAAGCGCGACGGAAGCGTTTTCCTTTACAGACAGTTTCTTTTCGTGCTCAAACAGGACGGTCGACCGGCGGTCGTATAAGGCGGCCCTGGCCGTATGGCCTGTGATATCGCCCCGTAGATCGTTGGCGACATATACTTTTTTGTCGTAATAGTTGTAAATGATATTCAGGGGACGGCAGGCTTTTTGAGTTCCAAAATAAGCGCCCGTCGGCATCAGATACCAGTCGTACAGTTGCCAGTAAAATTCCGGCCAGGCGGAGTTTAACTGCCATTGCACAACGCCCGTAGCGATCGGACGGTTGACAACAAAGGCTTCAAACATGGGTCGAATAGCTTCGTAGTTGGCCCATTGCGCTTTCATTGCTAATTCTTCCAGGCTTTGCGGCGTGCCGTATCGTTTATTCAGGGCGTCCAAATAAATTTTGACGCTGCTGAAGTCTTTCCGCCCCGAATGATAATCCCATACAGGATTTAGCGGAGGCCACAGGTCTTTTTCCGGTATCATTTTCCGGATACTGCTTATCGGGGGAATTTGCGGGCCGGGGCCTGTTTCCGTATTGAATCCGAAAGCGCCGCCAAGTTTCCTGTCTTCGTACCAGTAAATGGGAGGCACGTACTCATAAGGGCCATTCATTTTCATGCCTGTCGGTCCCGACAGCTCGCTTGTGAATTCGCCTGCCGATACAAGCAGCGAGCGTCCGGGGTCCAGCTGATTCAGGGTTTCCGTATATTTCTTTTCCAAAGACGGCTTGGGCATGGCGTCGCTACCCACGGCCCATACAAATATGGAGGGATGATTGCGCAGCCAGCGCGCCTGATCGCGAAACATATCCGAAAGCAACCGTTCTTCTGCGGGCGTTATCCTGACGCCGTATTTGTCTACGCCTTCATTTATCGGGATGTTTTGATCTTCTTCCGGTACTTCCATAGCCAGTCCGAGGTAGTCGGGCCATTCCCACTGGCAGCTCCAGCCGGGCATGAGCATGATACCATTCTCATCGCACAAATCGTATATTTCCTGACTTGTTCCCCAAAAACCTTCGAAGCGAAGCGAATTGAGATTCATTTCCTTTACATAGCGTATTTGCGCCCTGTTGCGCCGGCTGTTGTCGCGAAGAAAAAGGTCGTCTACCCAGCCTGCGCTTTTTATCAGAACGTTTCTGCCGTTTACCCGATAACCCCGCGCGCCCTGTTCATTCTTGTACGTATCGATGGCGCGGATACCGAAACGGACGGTTGTCGTATCGCAAAGCGTATTGCCTTCGCGAAGCGACAAGTGCAGCGTATACATTTCGGGATTGCCCAAGCCGTTAGGCCACCAGAGGCGGGGGTTTTCAATATGCAAGCGATCAAATTCCTCCGGCGTCAGTCGGGCGAGGATGGTTTGCCCTTCCTCCAGGGCGAAAGTCTTGCGGATGACGCAATTTTCGATTTTTGCTTCCAGCGTCAGGTTCTTACGCTCTTTGTAATGATTTGTCAGTTCGGCCGAGATAGATAAGGTCGCTTCGCGCAACGTTTCCGTATTCACATCGGTCATGATGAAAGGATGTGCAATGGAAGCCTTTCCGCTTCGCCGGATTCTTACCTGACGATAAATTCCCATGTTATGGTCGGGAGGGACAGGCGCCCAATCGACAAATCCCATATAGAAATCTCCCGCTTGCGGAGGTATTATTTCCACAGCGAGGCGGTTATCCGTTTTCAGCGCATGATTCGTTATGTCGCATGTAAACTGCCGGAAAGCGCCGAAAGTCGTATCGGACGATAATATTAACGTACCGTTCAACCATACATTCGCTCTGTAGTTGACGCCGTCCAGCAGTAAATGAGCTTGTTCTTTCCTGTCGTCGAAACCGGACAAGTCGAAAGAGGTGTGATACCACCAGTTTTTTTCAAACTGTGCGACGGGTATTTTTTCCAGATTCATTCCGAAAAAAGGATCTTTATATACGCCGGCATTACACAAGGCGCCAAGTACGGTGCACGGTAAAGAGGTTTTTATCCAGCGATCTGTTACGGGAGAAACGGACAGGGCGGCTCCATCCGCGGTCAATCCTTCGGAAGATCGTATGTTCCAATTGTCTGTCAGGATAATTTCTTCGATATTATGTTGCCGTACATCGCTACTTTTCGGCAGCTCATTCAACAGACTGCATAATTCTTTGTACAACAAAGGCGCCGTTTCCGGGCCAAGTGAATTTTCTTCTCCATAATACGGTTTGTCCCTGTAAACGTATGGAGCTTTCCTGTCCCACTGGCTTTTGGGGATAATGTACCCTATTTCGTCGTTAGCCAGACCGATTCCGAAGCGAAATTCTCCCGGCATCAGCTCCCTGAGCGGGGGCGTTTCCTGCGGTTCAACGTTGAAATCGCGGCCGGGCAAGGCTTCAATGCCTCCGTTGAGTATTTCGGGATACAGCTCTCCGGGGAAGGTAAGGAATGTTGCCGGACCGATGCTCCATACGGCTGCTTCAGTACGTTTTTTCATCCATCCGCTCATATCGGCGTCCATCACTCCGATAGCGGCGGCAAGGAGGAATAGCTTGTTTTGTACGGGCAGCTCAAATGTCCTGGCGCGCAGGTTGATACCTGCCTTGCGTACTTCTACGGATTTCTCCCGCATCGCGCGCAGAACGATTAGCCCCAGCGTATCTCCCTGTGCGCGGATTTTATCGAACGAAGGTTCTACGTAAACCGTGTCGCGGAAAGGGTCTTTCACGCCGGTCGTAGCGTGGGTAGTCATCAAGCCGCCTACGGCCCCGTTCACGTATATGGCCACGCCTCCGGCGCCTTCCATCGCCAGCGTATCTCCCTTGTAGACTCCTTTCTCAACGGCCTCCCGCAGGTAATGGGGAAAATCGGAAGACAGGAGAAGATTTCTGCTCCACAAAGTTTCCGGATGGTTCGCCCATTGTATCAATGTTCCCAGGGTATGCGAAGTTTCGGCGTCGGTGACGCGGAGTATACGAAGTCCCTCGTCGTAGACATAAGGCTCGCGCGTATCCGCGAGCGTCGCCATTCCCTCCGACGGGTTTTGCGAGAAATGGAGGCATGCGGGACGTAAAGCGGCGACCGCTTCGACAACCGACTGCACAATGCCTTGCTTTACAACCTCCTTCCAGGCCTTGTTTACGCCGCTCTTAAGGGGTGAAGATCCCCAAAAGCCCATCAGATCGGGGCCTTCATGCGTATGGGTAGATGCAATTACCAGATAAGTAATGCCGGCCTCCTCCGGCAACATCTTGCGAATATCTATCACTAAAGGATGAAACAGGCCGATTACGTCTACGACCGTCAGGGCAAGACGCGTCCGACCATCATCCAACACCATTGTTCGCGCCCAGAGATCGTCGTGTACGCCCTGCGCCGCAGCTTTATTCCCAAAGCCGGCAATCCGGTAGGTATCGAATCGTCCGTTTCCATTCGTATCTTCGTAGGTATCTCCTTTTTTCGGTTCGTAACGTGCATTACCATCCACGTCGTTCCACGGTTCCATGTATTCGGGGGTAATGCCGACGGCGGCAAATCCGGCGCGCAGGGTTTGAGGTTCTCCGGCCTGAACGGTCAAGTCAACAGTATATCCGCGACGCCGGTCACGCATATTGTTATAACTGCATACAAACAGGGTAAGGACCAATATTAACAGGGTCATTCCCGTAATTTTTACTGTTTTCATCCGCTTTAATGGTATCATGGTTTCACACAAAATCTTTTCGAAGAAGAAATTCGAGCGCTAAGTTACAAAAGATTTCGGGAATCGAACCCAGTGATTCAAAAAGATTGCACGCGGTCTATTTAAAGACCAAATTGGGATTGAGCAATGCTTTTATCGGGGAAATATCGGATGCTCATCGCAATAGTATTCTGTTCATTGGATAAAAACGGAGTAACTGTTATAGCTGTTGTTGGTTGAAATGATTATTTATTGAATGTCGCAAAATATTCATCAATTTCGGGACGCAGTTCAATGCCTGCCTGTTCAAAACAGTCAAGCAACTCTTTATACGCGCCTTTGCCACCGAGAAAATTCCAGAAACCTTCGGCTACCATTAGTTCCTGAGGTATATCAAGCATTCCTGCCAATGTCCAAAACTGGTATGGTTGCGGTTCGTATGGATTGTATGGGATAGCAATAAGTGTGTGAATTTTAGCAGTTTTGTCGGTTGTGTATGCAATTCCTGCCCATTCTAAAAGTGTTTGTTTGTACTTTTGGAAGTCGCCTTTGTTGGGCTTGGCAGTTTTCATGTCAAACAAATACTGTTCGCCTGAGTGTGTTTCAACGAATAAATCTACTTTTGCAGGTTTTAATTTGTTGATTGTGCCTGTTAAAGCGTTTTTCAAATCTTCGAGTTCTGCTATTTTATTTGGTTTAGGATTGACTGTCAATCGGTTGATAACTGATTGTACCATTCGTTGACAATCGCTATAAATTGAATTGCCAACAACAAATTGCGTTTCTACAGTTGCAAACTGTGTTTTTGCCAATGCAGCTGCAACCGGCTCAAAAATACTTGTGCCGAAAGTAGTTAGTAATGATTGCATAAATGAATATAATGCCAAACGGTCTTTTCCAAGCAATCGAAAATGGAAAGGCATAAAGTTATCTTTTGCCGCGTAATTTTGGAATTTGTTACGCAAGCAATCGGAAATAACTTTCCGAATGTGAGTTTTTTGAATGTCTGTTAAAGCCATTTATTTGTCTTTTAAGTGAAATATTGTTTCAGAATAAGCCGTTTTATCTTTTTCAGAACGATTTAGAACGGGTCGCATAAAACGATTAACAATTTTCATTCCTGCTTTTTCAGCGATTGTAGGATACGTATTATATTTATCGTTTGCTACAAGAAATATATCATAATTATTTGCTAAATATTTTTTACAATTTAATAACACATCGGAGATGCCCTGAATATAACTTGCTTGTGCATCTTTTTTCTGCCCTTTGAAAAGCGGACCAATTTCTAATTCATCGTTTCGCTCAAAACCCAACAAATCATATGCGTATGCGTGTTGTTCGTGGTAATCAATTAATCCTACATAAGGAGGAGAACTGAAAATACCTTTAATTTTTTGTCGTTCGAGTATTTTTCCAAAGTTAGCATTCTTCTTCCTAACTTCTTCATAAATATCAATAATTCGGCTATCGCCTGTTAAGCAAAGTTGAAAAGTATCGGTACGCAATTTGTCAAACTGCAAAAGTCGACTAACCGTATCTCTTGAATAAGTTTTCCACCATTTGAGAATAGAAAAAAGCGGTTTGCACATTTTGCCGTGCTTGTGGCAATAATAAGTCGTTGTAATAGGTTCTAGCAGTGTTGCTAAATCAGCGTGTGTTGTGGCTCTGCAACTTCTTATCGTTCTGCTTAAAATTAGGGCAACAATTTTCTTTGTTTTTGCATTTTTAATTTTCTTTATTTCTTCAAAAATGCAATCAATTTCATTTCTAATATGTTGCGAATACCATTTATCTAAAAATGTTTCATTTTTATCTTGTCGCAATTTTACGTCATATTTTTTTATCAAACTTTCATATATTGGTAAAAATTCTTTTTCTTTTTCTGTACCGTATTTTTTTTCGTTGATTTCGCCGTTACGCAAACGATATTTATATTCCGGAACAGGAAAATATTTGTTGTTAAAATTATTCAGTTCAATCAACAACTTTTCTTCAAACTCAACTGCATTAGAATTTTTGATGAAGTTTTCCAAAACCGCTGTAATCCTGTTGATTTCATTTTTTAAATCCGCAATATCATATTTAATAATTTTACAATTTCCAATCAATGAATTGAATGCAGAAACATCAATGCCAACTGCATTTATACCCAATTCACACGCTTGTACCATTGTCGTGCCACTACCTGAAAACGGGTCAAGCACAATATCGCCTTTTTTAAAATAGGTATCAGTTTTGAATTTATCAGTATGATTATCTAAAAAGTATTCAACAAGTTGCGGAATAAATTTGCCTTTGTACGGGTGTAATCGGTGAATATGTTTTGTCGTTTCTGCCTCTTTGTATTGTTCAAAAGATAATGCCCAATTGAGTTCTTCTCCTAATTTATCCTTAAAATATTCCTCGCGTGAACCGTTGAAAGCTTTATAATAGCTTTTCAAGTCATTCAAAGCAACCTGCATTGAGCCATTTTCGCCGAACTTTTTTACTCTTCCATATTGAATCAGGTAGGCAATATTCGAGGTGGTTACAGGTCTTCCCAAATAATCAGTAGCCCAATCACTAGCCTCTTTAATTGTCAATAAATCAGATGTTTCTTGCATATAATTCGATCTTGTTTTAAAGGACAAAATTACATGAAAATCCCGGATTTTCAAGCATGCGAGATGAAAAAAAGTTTTTTTACAGAGGAAAGATACGATTTTTTTATCAAAGTTGCGGTTGCGGTAATGCACATAACCATGTCGCGTGAAGTATATATTCATTATGTGAATGTGAAGCTTCGGGAAATTTTTTTCTGAATCCTGAAAGTTATCACAGCTTTCTTGTCTTTTGCTTAATTTATTTATATATTTGCATTGAAAACATAGATAAGCAAGTTATTAGTTCAAAATTACACAGACATGGAACAGAAGCATCCCATACGCGAAGCCGAGCGCTATTTAGAAAACGCTCGAAAAATATTGTCTGAAAAAGCCGAAAAAGACGGCGACTACTACAACGATAGCAAGTACGTGCGCATGGCCGGCAATACGGCATGGAACGGCGTATTGATTGCCCTGGACGCCGTCTTGGATGTCCGTAAACATCCTAAAAGCCGACAAAGGCCGGACATCAAAGACTACCAGGCGGCAATATCGCGAAAAGACTATAAAATGGCTAAAGTTTTACATGTTGCCTATGAAACCCTGCATTTAGCTTTGGGTTATGATGGGAATCTATATTATAAAGTAGTGCAGTCAGGAATGGAACAGGCAAAGTTCATGATAGGCTGGGCAGAAAAAAACTATCTTTCGCTCAAATAATCTGTCTCAAAGAACATCGCCAAGGGAATCGTTATAAATTTACAGTCAATTAATTACGTGTGATTTTCCTGCTCCTTTCCCCTAAAATTCCCCCTTGTCTCTAACAAGGAATTTTTTGCGGATTTAAGGTTAATTATAAATTAAACGATACTCCGCCCATAAATGTAGCTCTCGGCATCGGGTAGCCGGCCATAGTCTCGTATTTTTGCGCCAACAGATTATCTCCTTTAGCAAATACTTCCATCCTTTTAAACAGGCGATAAGCTACCCGCGTATCTACCAGCGTATAACCCGTAGCCCGGGCATTCTCGCCGGTAACAAGATAAAGTTTGTCAATCGCCTGTGCACCCACGCTGAACGTAAATTTGCCCGGACGATATGTCGCGCCGGCATAAAATTTATTTCTCGGCGCACCCGTAATCGGTTTTTGCATATCCAAGTAACTGTAGTTGGCATTCAGGCTGAGGTTATTCAGTATCAGGTAATTCAATCCAAATTCGATTCCTTTATTTTCAAATTCGCCCACATTCCTGTTTTGAAAACGGCTTTCTCCGATTTCAACAGATTCGATTAAATTATCTCCTTTGATATAATACAAGGATAATTCCATCGACATGCGATTGTTAAGCAGTCCTTGCAATATGGTGAAATCATAACTGAAACTGCGTTCGGGAAGTAACTCCTCATTGGCTGCAGCATACATATACAATTCCCTCATATTGGGAGTACGGAAACCTTTTGAAAATGAAAATTTCAAGTGCGTTTGTTCTGCCGCCTTAAACGAAACGCCAGCTTGGGGAACCCATTCGGAACCATAAAGTTCGTGATTTTCCAAACGCAGTCCGGCCTCTAACATAAACCTCCGTAATTGTTGCTGCGCAAGAATATATCCGGCTATTTCATGCAGCTTAACATCATCTGCATAGATCTCCGTCTTAGGGTCGCGATAGGCGTCGCCACCGTATAGTTTGGCGTCGAATCCGCCTGTAATCGTATTACCCTTAAACAGATTTACCGCCTGGTAAATATTTACGCCTCCCATATAATCCGTAGAGTTAAAGAGATACGGACGAGGAGTTCCTCCCTCATAATAACCATCATTAATTTCGTGGTCTCCCCAGTTATAGTAGAAATTTACGGCGCCTCTCGTTTTACCATAAATATTTTCCAACGATAATCCGGACATACCACGTAATACATCCGTTGTACCATCCAGCAAAGGACGGCTTTCCTGACCGGGAACTTCCGCTTTGGACTTCGCGATATTCGCATTTCCTGTTACTTTCCACTCTTTAGACAGTTCGTAACCTGATTTTACAGATCCTGCCAACGATTCAAAGGCGGAATTCGCACGATGACCATCTGTTCGTTCGTAATTACCACTGACAATACCTGAAAAACGTCCGTCGCGATAAGTATCCGTTACAGAATATCTTTGTGTGCCGTGCGATCCGCCTATTAACCTGGCGGAGAATTTATTGCCTTCCTCCGTAGCCTGACGGGTGATAATATTAATAGCTCCACCCATCGCATTCGAACCGTAGAGTATGGATGCGGCGCCTCTCGAAACCTCCACACGTTGCGCATCCGATGCGATATAAGCATCTGCTACGGGATGCCCGTAAATTGTTGCATATTGCGGATGCCCGTCAATCAAAATAAGCACACGTCCGGCGCCCCCGGCAAATCCACGCATATCTATGCCGCCTGCAGCCCCGCCTGAAACTCCATAGCCGGCTACCCCGCGGGAGGTAACAAATAATCCGGGAACCTGCCGCATAAGTATGGGAAGCAATGCCGTTTCTTCGCTATGCTCTATCGTACTGCGATGTACCACAGTTATCGGAACAGGTAACACGTCGCGCGGAACAGGTATGCGTGTGCCCGTTACTACTACTTCATCCAAATTGATCGTTCCGTTTCCTATAGAATCTTGTAATAGTACCGGATCATTTTCTGCCAGACCTGTTGCCGCAGACAAACAAAATAAAACTGATAACAATACTTCTCTCTTCATTTTGGTTCTCTTATTTTTATGATTCGTAATAATCTATATTTGTGACACGTTTTTGCAAAATCATGCCACAAATATAGAGCAAAATCAGATAACTAACAAATAGTCTATCTACTAAAACGAAAAAAAAAGAGATAAAGACGAAAATATATTCCGGCGCATCTTCAGGTACGAATCGTACAAAAAATTATTAGTGGCGGAAACTTGATAAGAAATCATTGTTTCCGCCACTAATATTTTTTATTCTTAATGCAGGAGATAAGGCAACATTGAAAACTACGCATACAATATATCCTTGCCTTTCCCGTTCTTGTTTCGTAAACATTACTTTTATGAGCAAAAGCATCTATGAATCCAGACAATGGTGGACTGTAATCTTCATTTTAATTGCTGCAGGAATAATCATAGCAACTGTTGTCGTGTCGAATTCATTCAGCGCAAAGCTCGCACAGGAAGAGCGCAGTCGAATTGAAATATGGGCAGAGGCAACCCGTCTGATTGCCTCGGATTCGCCGGATGATATGCAAAATATGAATCTCATTCTTCATATATTGAAAAGTAATACGACCATCCCCGTATTGGTATGCGACGAAAACGATAATGTGGAAGAATACGTCAACATCGAAGTTCCGGAAAAAGGCAAGGAACAATTTTTTCGAAAAAAAACAGAAGAATTAAAATCTAAAAACCAATCGATTGTCATAAAACTGGGAGATGGGGTCAATCAATATCTTTATTATGACGAGTCTCTTGTTTTAAAGAGGCTTATGATGTATCCATACATACAACTAACGGTCGTTTTCGTTTTTATTATTGTTGCATTCTTCGCCCTGATAAGCGCAAAAAAAGCCGAACAGAACAAAGTATGGGTAGGATTATCGAAGGAGACCGCTCATCAGCTCGGAACTCCGATTTCATCCCTTATCGCATGGGTCGAATACCTGAAAACAAAGGATGTGGATGGAATGTATCTTAAAGAAATGGAAAAAGACGTCAAAAGGCTCGAAATTGTGGCTGACCGATTTTCCAAAATAGGTTCCAACCCCGATCTCTTACCCCTCAATATCAATGATTCTATTAAATCATCGTGCGAATATATGAGCACGCGCGTATCATCGAAAGTTAAGATTAGTACGAAACTGTCAGATGAGCCGGCTCTTGTTCTGATGAATGACTCCCTTTTTTCCTGGGTAATCGAAAATCTGACAAAAAACGCCGTTGATGCAATGGAAGGCCAGGGCCGTATTATTTACCATGTAGAATCTAATGCAAAAAAAATCCTGATAGACATAACCGATACAGGCAAGGGCCTCCCTAAATCACGATTCAAAACAATATTTAACCCCGGATACACAACTAAAACAAGAGGCTGGGGATTAGGACTTTCCCTTGTAAAACGAATCATCGGATTATATCCGGGAGGGAAAATATACGTTAAAAGTTCCGAGATAGGAAAAGGGACGACTTTCAGAATCGAACTGCGAAAATACCACGGTTAATTTATATATATTTTCGATATAAAACATTTTTGCAGACAAAATAACTTTAAAATCAGAGATTAAATGTCATTTGATTTATATCTTTATGGCCTGTTATATGTACTGAACATGAAACGAACATGAACCAACGGTCTTTTAGCGAAGCGTTAAAAAAAACGGCTAACGCCAAAGAGTTATGAACATGCTGTGAGTTCCATGTTACCTTAATGTTAAAAATTAAATACTGTACACATGAAACGAACGTTATATCTACTTTTATTTATATTTACAGGCTGCCTGTCAGTAGCGCAGAGTATCGATATAAATGAATATCCGGAAAAGGATAGCAGCATATCAAAACATGAAAGAAAAATCATGTGGGCCGAACGAAGAGACGGCATAAAGGCAAAGATCAAAGAACATATTGAAGAAAACGCTCCCAATTATAATGCGGACAGTGTCCGCAGGGAAATGGAAAGGGGCAACTACTTCACATTATTCAAAGATAATTATTTTATCGGCGGGATTCCTATAGGAGAAAAAATACAGGCAAATACTTCAAATGCAAAATTCCAGTTAAGCATCAGTCACAGATTAACCAAAAGTATACTTCCTTTCGACACTTATCTTTTTCTTCATTTCTCACAAAAAACAATCTGGAATGTAATGGAAGAATCTCTTCCGGTGCGCGACTTGAATTTTAACCCCGGAATAGGACTGGGACGTCTTATCATTCGCGAAAATAAATATATCGGAAGGGCAATGCTCATGCTTGAGCATGAATCGAACGGAAAAGACAATCTTGCATCAAGAAGCTGGAATAAAGTATCATTAGGGACCTATTTAATGTTCAGCAGAAATATAGATACTCAATTGAAACTATGGATTCCTGTAATAGACAGCGACAACAACCGCGATATATTGAAATATAATGGAGTCGGACATTTCGGTATTAATTATCACAACGACAGCAGATCTTTTCATGCCGGCTTATTAGCGACATGGCGTACGGAATCATTTAGCTTTAACACGCAATGGGAATTAAGTTTCAAACTGAACAAGAAAGTTAATCAATATTTGTTTATACAATATTATAACGGATACGGAGAAAATTTACTGGATTATAACCGGTTCAAAAGTATAATACGCATCGGATTCGTAATAAAACCACGCGATTTCAGTATTTACTGATACCCCAATAGCTGTCAATCTGTTCATTAAAAAAAACGACAAACATTTTTGTTTGCCGTTGAAAGTCGGGATGAGACGACTCGAACGTCCGACCTCCACGTCCCGAACGTGGCGCGCTAGCCAACTGTGCTACATCCCGTCAAAATTTACGGATGCAAAAGTACAACTTTATTTGAAAGTAACCATATTTTTTTGATTCTTTTTTTTCTATTATTATTTTTGCGCTGTCAAAGTCATCATTATGTATCAGGAAAAAGAGATTTTCAGCCGTAACGAATTGCTCATTGGTCCGGAGGCTACGGATAAAATAAGTAAAGCGCGCGTCATCCTGTTTGGCGTCGGGGGCGTCGGCAGCTGGTGCGCCGAAAGTCTGATCCGTTCGGGAATCGGTCATCTGACAATTGTAGATTCGGATAACGTCAGCATCACAAATATCAACCGGCAGTTGCCGGCAACAACAGAAACTGTCGGACAAGCCAAGGTTAATGTATTGAAAACGCGCCTTCTTGCCATCAACCCGCATGCAAACATAACCGCCATGCAAACGGTTTATACCGCTGAAACAAATGATCTGTTCCGGCTTGATACATATGACTATATCCTGGATGCGATAGACAGTCTGGAACACAAAACGAATCTTATTGTAAATGCCACGCGTACAAATGCCGCTTTTTTTTCAAGCATGGGAGCCGCGCTAAAGCTCGATCCATCGCATATACGTACTGCCGAATTCCAGAAAGTATATGGTTGTCCGCTTGCGGCGGCGCTACGTCGACGACTCAAAAAGAACGCCATGCCTGCCAAAAAATTCCTGTGCGTATTCAGTGATGAAGCGCTTGAAAACAGAGGCGTTCCTCCTGTCCCATCTCCCGATCAATCCATGTGGGATGAAAGAAAAGCCCGCATAAATGGTACGATTGTCCATATAACGGCCATTTTCGGCTTCACTCTTGCCGGCCTCCTTATTCAGGATATTGTAAAAAATCTTCATCATACAACCTCCGCACAATAAGTTCGCCGAAGCCGCAATCTCGGCTACTGCCGCCAAATAGCCGGTTATCTTTTACTTATTTTGTGTTACTCATTTCAAAAACCAGTTCTCCGCCGGCCGTAATATCCTTAAAATCAATGTATAGCTTATCGTATGGCGCTCCGTTCAAAGTAACGGACTTGATATATTTATTTGCCGCACTATTATTTTTTGCCACAATTTTAAAGATTTTTCCATCGCCTACATTTACAGATGCTTTATCCATCACAGGACTTCCGAAATAATATTTCCCTCCTGCAGGCTCAACCTGATAAAATCCGAGCGCCGAAAGAATATACCATGCCGACATCTGACCGACGTCTTCATTACCACACAAGCCGGCCGGCTGATCCGTATACATCGTTTCAAGAACCTCGCGTACTTTTTCCGCCGTTTTAGCAGGCTCGCCTATTACCGAATAAAGATAAAGAATATGATGACTTGGCTCGTTACCATGCGCATACTGACCGATCAAGCCGCTGATATCCGGCGAAGCTTCTTCTCCCATGTCTCCACTGACAATAAACAAAGAATCAATCTTATTCAAAAAGGCTTCTTTGCTTCCGAACAAACCGACAAGGCCTTCCACATCATGCGGCGCCAGCCATGTATATTGCCATGCCGTCCCTTCCGTATAATCATTTTCACGATGCACAGAGTGGAACGGATTAAATGGTTCACGGAATTTCCCGTTGGAATCTTTTCCGCGCATAAACTGCAACTGCGGATCAAAATAATACTTGTATCCTTCGCTTAATTGTTTGAAATATTTATGATCATCCTCTTTTCCCATCGCATTCGCAACCTGTGCCACGCTCCAGTAGGCAATCGCATATTCCATTGTTTTGGCTACCGATTCGTTTTCTTTATCAAACGGAATATATCCGTATTCGCGCATCCATTTTTGTCCCCTTTCGTCAAGCGTCACGGAATTTTTAAGCGCTTCGTAAGCGTCGTTCTTGTCAAACCCGCCAAAACCCTTTAATACGGCGTCAGCAAGCACGCAAACACCCGGATTACCTACCATACAGTCTGTTTCATTTGCCATCAAATGCCATACGGGAAGTTTTCCCTGCTCCCGATAGATCGTAAGCATCGTGTTAATTATATCAGGCATTTTTTCCGGATGAATAATTGTCATCAACGGATGAGCTGCGCGGTAAGTATCCCATAATGAAAATGTAGTATAATTTGTAAATACTGCCTGACGGTGCGCCTGTTTATCCGTCCCGAAATAATCTTTATTCACATCACAGAACTCCGAGGGAGCGATCATCGTATGATACAAAGCCGTATAAAAAATTGTTTTTGTTCTCTTATCATTTGTCTGAAAATCAATCTTATTAAGTTCCTCATTCCATGCGGCGTCAGCATCGGCGACAGTCTGTTCAAAATCCCAGCCCGGAAGTTCGGACGCCATATTCATCTTTGCATTTTCTACGCTTACCGGCGAAAGCGCGACTTTCGCATAAATATCTTCATTTGCTTTTGTATCAAATAAAAGCTGTGCAAAAGTATATCTTCTTTCTTCGCCGGTCGTTGCCTCCCTTACCGTACTATTAAGCAAAAATTCTTTCATCGGCTTCGAAAATACCGCCGTAAAGTAGATACGTTGATCATTCGCCCATCCTTTGGAATAACGATAACCGGATACAACCGTATCGTTTTCCCGGACTGCGTTGCCGTCTGTTACGGCGTCCCAGCCAATACCATGCACAAGATCAATAATGATTCGTGCGTCGGATGATTCGGGAAACGTATACTTGTGAAATCCGACACGCTTTGTCGCCGTAAGTTCTACATCAATGCCATGACGATCAAGCGTAACAGCATAATATCCGGCGCGGGATCTTTCTGTTGAACGATCAAAAAGAGAATACAAACCCGACTCTTTATCCTCCGGCTTGCCTCTTTCCAGTCTGACTTCGCCTATTACAGGCATAAAAGAAATATCTCCCAGATCGCCGATTCCGGTTCCGCTAAGGTGCATATGGGAAAATCCCATAATAGTAGAATCCGAGATATGATATCCGGAACACCAGTCCCAACCCTGACTTATGTTGGCAGGACCGAGTTGTACCATGCCAAAAGGTACGTTTGCTCCCATAAACACATGTCCATGGTAGCCTGTGCCGATGTAAGGATCAACGTATTGCGTCAGATTTTTCAATTCCGGTTCAGTCTCTCCGGAAGTATTTTTCCCGACATTCCGACAAGAAAAAATTATTAGTAAAAAGGCGGCATACAAGCCTGTTTTCTTAATTGTATTCATAAATATCATGGTTTAGTTAATACTATACGGCTCAGTCAAAGAACAAGATCATTTAAATACTGTCACTTCATATTTTGTTTATTGTAGCTACAAATGTAAAAATAATATCAGACATAAAAAAATAACAGTTTAATATTTGCATGAATTAAAAAAAAGAACTACTTTTGTGCCCTGATTTTTCCTCAGAGGGTAAAAAAGCGGTATCGGAGAGAAACCCACCTTCGGGATATAACCTGTTAATAATAAAACAGATGTACGCAATTGTAGAAATTAACGGCCAACAATTCAAGGTCGAAAAAGGAAAAAAATTGTTTGTGCACCACATCCAACATGCGGAGAGCGGCCAAACAATAGAATTTGACAGAGTATTATTAGTTGATGCGGACGGCGCCATTACCGTAGGAACGCCAACTGTAAGCGGAGCAAAAGTAGTATGCGAAATTGTTTCGCCGCTTGTTAAAGGGGAGAAAGTTCTGATTTTCCACAAGAAAAAAAGAAAAGGACATCGTAAACTGAACGGTCACCGTCAAGAATTTACGGAAGTGAATATTAAGGATATTGTCGCATAAACGTTAAAAGGAGAATAAGAAAATGGCACATAAAAAAGGGGTTGGCAGTTCGAAGAACGGTCGCGAATCGGAAAGTAAACGACTTGGAGTAAAACTCTTTGGCGGCGAGTTCGCTAAAGCCGGAAATATTATTGTTCGCCAACGTGGTACGGCGCATCATCCGGGAGAAAATGTAGGTATAGGCAAAGATCACACAATTTATGCATTGATTGACGGCATCGTTGTTTTTCGCAAAACAAAGAATAACCGTTCTTATATTTCTGTGAAAAGCCGGATTGAAGAACCGGCAAAAACAGAAGAAAAACCGAAAGTTCAAAAAGCTGCGGTAAAAGTTGAAGCTCCGGTAGCGGAAACGGAAATTGCCGTTGAAGCAGCCGTTGAAACGCCGGTAGCAGAAACGGAAATTGCCGTTGAAGCAGCCGTTGAAACGCCGGTAGCAGAAACAGAGATTGCTGTTGAAGCAGCCGTTGAAACGCCGGTAGCGGAAACAGAGATTGTTGTTGAAGCAGCCGTTGAAACGCCGGTAGCAGAAACAGAGATTGCCGTTGAAGCAGCCGTTGAAACGCAGGTAGCAGAAACAGAAATTGCCGTTGAAGCAGCCGTTGAAACGCAGGTAGCAGAAACAGAGATTGCTGTTGAAACGCCGGTAGCGGAAACAGATACAGCCGTTGAAACGCCGGTAGCGGAAACAGAGATTGCTGTTGAAGCAGCCGTTGAAACGCAGGTAGCAGAAACGGAAATTGCCGTTGAAACCGTTGAAACAGGAACAGAAGAAAAACCAAAGAAAGCGGCAGCTAAACCAAAAGTTGAGGCAAAACCGAAAGCTAAAAAAGACGAAGCTGAAGATTAATAGAAATATTGATATCGCATAAAAAGCGGGAGATCTCAAAAATTTCCCGCTTTTTCATTTTATACCTAAGGAGCTGTCTAATAATAAATACATCTTATCTTTATATTAATTTGCTATATGATAATTTGTTACAAATATAATTTGACATATTTATTTATTGACAGCTCCTAAATATCTAAAACGAATATTTTCACTACCGCCCATACCCTGTTCCTTCATCGAAAAAAGCAATTTTCTATGATGTTCAATCAAAATTCTCATCTCCCGCGCTCCGTACAGCCCGTGCAGCCGCTTTGCATCCAAATTTTTCAGGTTGGAACAGTTATTGTCCAAAGACTACGAAAGCCGGTTGAAATATGAAGAAATAGACGCTCTGGCTTCCACCGTTTATGGGGAAGAATGGAGGGAAGCCATAGACCGCACATGGAAACATTCGCCGGATGTGAATACTTGTTACGAGGGCGTATCGGGAGTAACGGATTCGGCAGTAGTATAAATTTTATCAACGAAGCATTTTCCCGTAGCGGGTTAGCAAAAATGTTTGATAGCGAGTTGGGTTATCGCCGGTCTACGAATTTTTTGCTTGTCTCTTAACGTTCCTCCCGATTTACAGGAAAAAAAGTTAAGCACATTGTGAAATGTACCAGAAAAACATTTTACATGGGGGGCGTTATTATTCCTTTTCGTTTTTGCGCCTTATTTTTTCTTTTTGGCGGAAGAGGTATTTGGATAAATAAAATATTATCACATTCTTTGTAAAGTGGAAAGTTATCTGTTTTTGTAGACAATTATTGCAAGATGGAAAATACGCAAGTGACAATATGCGCCTGTGCTTCCCGGTCTTTTATCGATAAGGAAAGAGTAGCCGGGATTGCCGCTGCCATGAAAAAGAAAGGATATCATGTGATCGTGGAAGCAGACTTGTGTCGAAAAGTGATGGAGGCCTCTCCGGATATGCCGGATATTGCAAAGGGTACGATTCTTGCCTGTCATTCGCGGGCTATAGCGTCGCATCTGAACTGGCTGGGGCTTGAAGTCGGCCGTCTTGTGGATATTCGCAGTCAGGACGTTCATGATATTCTTTCTCAATTTGATATATCTCTTCCGGAGGCGGAAAATGTTGACGGGAAAGATGAATTTCAAAGGATAATCGGAGCATTTCCGTTTGAAGAAGGCGTTGATGCATGGTATCCGGTTCTTGACAAAACCAGGTGTACGGAATGTGGTAAATGCCATGATTTCTGCCTGTTTGGCGTTTATACGGTAGAAAATAAAAAGGTTCGGGTAACATTGCCGCAGAATTGCAAGAATAATTGTCCGGCCTGTGCCCGTATGTGTCCGAATAAAGCGATTATATTTCCTAAATATGAAAAATCGCCGATTAACGGCGGAACTGAAGATGAGGAGACATTCGATCCCAAAGATATGGATAAAATGTACCGCGAGAGATTGCGAATGCGTTTACAGGAGCGGAGAGTTGGCGTTTCACTTTTGAAAAGAGATCGGAAATAAAACCTGTTCCCGGTTCAAGATTCCAGATTTAAAATTCTGAATGTTAATTCCAATAGTATCCGGAATATCGAATATCGAATCTTGAATATCAAATGTTGAATTGAATGTTGAATAGTTGAATTGAATGTTGAATATTTAATACAGGATTTTGAATTTTGAACTTAAAAGATTACACGGCTACAGTAAAAGCGGCATTACGGATACCCCTGGAATGTCCGCCCCGCCTTGTCTGGAAGTTTATGTATAATTTCGGATGGCAGAGCATGCGTAATATCAGCCGGTTTGAGAAAAGGCAGGCAAAGGGACAGCCGTTTTTTCCTGCTTTTGTGATGATTTCCGTGACGGAAAGCTGTAATCTTGCTTGTAGCGGATGCTGGGTTTCCGGCGGGGGTAAAAAGATGCTGACTGTTCGGCAGCTGGACGGGATTATTGCCGATTGTAAAAGAAAAGGATCTTATTTCTTTGGAATCTTGGGGGGTGAACCGTTATTATATAAAGGTTTGCCGGATATGATGGAGAAACATCCGGATTGTTATTTTCAGTTATTTACGAATGGTATCCTGCTGACTGAAGAAGTGACCATGCGCCTTAAGAAGATGGGTAATGTTACTCCGTTGATCAGTATTGAAGGACTTAAAGAGGAAAGCGACGCCCGGAGAGGACGGAACGGTGTTTATGAAAAAACGCTGGCCGGAGTGCGTGCGTGCCGGAAAGCAGGACTGATATTCGGCGCGGCGGCAAGTATATGCAAAAGCAATTATAACGATCTGGTAAGTCGGGAATATGTGGAGATGATAGCAAAAGAGGGGGCCCATTATCTATGGTATTATCTGTACAGGCCGGTAGGAGCCGATCCGAATGTGGCCAATGCTCTGGATAAAGAAGAGGTCTTGTCTTTCCGCCGTTTCATTGTGGAACAACGAAAGAATGCGCCTTTGTTTATCATCGAAACATACTGGGATGACAAGGGTAATGCGCTTTGTCCGGGAGCTACCGGGATGAGCCATCATATATCGCCGTCGGGGGCTCTTGAGTTTTGCCCTCCTGTTCAGATGGCAAAAGATTTTATCAATGAAGACGGTTCTAATCTGGCGGAACTATTCGAAAATTCCGGATTTCTTGCCGATTTCCGAAAAATGACGGCAACGAGGTCGCGTGGTTGCATCTTGCTGGAAGATCCTCAAAAGCTGGCAGCGTTTCTGGAAAAACAGGGGGCTGTTGATACTACGAGCCGAAAAACGGTACTGGAAGAATATAAAAAGATGACGCCGGTTGCCGGACATAATCAGCAGGGAGAAAATATCCCTGAAGCAAACAGTATTTATAAACTGGTTAAAAAGAAGTACTTCTTTGGGTTCGGAGCCTATGGATAAGCGAGTGGTCATGGATACAAAACAAATATATAATGTCCCGCAGACATACGAAGAGCGGAATAACTTACGGGATCTTATCGATCATTTCGTAAGCGACCAGCCATTTGCTCCCCCTCTGTCTTTAGACGACCTGTCCGGGCTTTCCGATCAGTTGATCGATAATCATAAGTTTAATCCGTCTATCAAGGGTTGGCTGATGGTTGAAATCAATAATCGTATATGGCGCGAGACGGTTGCATCCATTCCGTATGACAGGCGTATCCTGCTTCTTCCGAAATGTCTGAGTAACTCTGCAAAATGCAAGGCGGAGGTTGACGAACTGGGCCTTTTGTGTCATCGTTGCAGTAATTGTTCTATTCCCGATTTACAGGATAAGGCTGACAGTCTGGGTATGATGAGTATTGTCGCGGAAGGATTCGCATCTGTCGTCGAACTGATTGAAAACCGGGTGGTAGATACCGTCATTGGGGTTAGTTGTCTTGATTCGCTCGAAAAAGCTTTTCCGTTGCTTATCGATAATGCGGTTCCCGGACTGGCAATACCATTGAATGTGGCCGGTTGTAAAGATACGGAAGCGGATTACGGATATGTTGATCAATTAATCAGCATGCAATCCGGCAAAGAGGCGTACCTGCTGGATTATGACCATTTGAAATCGACATTGAAAGAATGGTTTTCAAAAGAAAGCTTATCCTCCATGTTATCGCTTTCGGACGATCAGACGTCCTCAATTGCACGGGAATGGCTTGGCGGCGATGGTAAACGGTGGCGTCCCTACCTGCTTGCATCCGTTTATCTGGCATTGACAGGAAAAAAGGAGATTCCATGGGAAGTACAAATGGCAGCCGTTACGGTAGAGTGTTTCCATAAGGCTTCGCTTGTGCATGATGATATACAGGATAATGATACGACGCGTTATGGTAAACAGACTGTAAATGCGGAATATGGCATTCCTGTTGCAATTAATGTGGGCGATATGCTTCTCGGGGAGGGCTACCGGTTACTGACAGGTTGTGGGAATATGGAACTGGTTAAAGTAGTTGCCGAAGCACATATTTCCCTTTGCAAAGGTCAGGGTATGGAACTTGAATGGAGCGCCGCTCCACGTGCGCTGACGATGGATTATGTGCTGGATATATTTTGCAACAAAACGGTTCCGGCATTTGACGTCTCGTTGATAATGGGAGTTATATGTGCAGGCGATGATGCAAAACTGCGGACGACATTGCATAACTATTCACGTGCGCTGGGTATTGCCTACCAGTTGCAGGATGACGTAGAAGATTATTATACGGACAAGCCTGTTGTCATACGGCCGTCGGCGGCGCTGGCTGCGCTTTGTGAGCAGGATGTAGAGGGGTATTTCATCAAGTCGTTAATGGAGTGCGGCGACCTGAAAACGTTCTTCAATTTTCCCGAAAACAGGGCATTGCTGGATAAAGCGCTTGACAGGGTGAAGAATATGGCGGAGACGTATCGCCGGGAAGCGCTGGATGCATTGCATGAAATAACAAATGTGGAGTTAAAGCGGTTGCTTTTCCGGGTTACGCGGAGGATACTAAAGTAAATGAAAATGAAAGAGACGATTTCGATGAAACTATTTAATACGCTACAAAGAGGGAAGGAGCAGCTGGCTAAAGAGGCTCTGGATAGAATTGCCGGTTTTGTCGAGTCGCAACGGACGGAAGAGGATTCTTTTAAGGATAAGAGCAGGAAGGCCGACCTTTATTATACATTGTTTGGATGGATACTATCGTATATATTGGGAATCAGGCTGGATCATAAAAAAATGACTTCGTATCTGTCGCGGCAGGATACTGAAAAGCTGGATTTGATTCATTATGCAGCTTATATGCGATGCCGGATAGTCAGACAACTGATGGAAGGGGGAAAAGCCGGCTTATTATTGCGGTCTTTGTTTTCGACGGAGATTAAGCCCTTGAATGAATTTGACGGTTTACCGCACAACGATATGCAATCGCCTTATACGCAATTTGTCTGGTTGTCTTTATTGGAGGATATGGGGAATTTGTTTCGGAATCAAAATTCAAGATTCGAGACTGGCTATGGCCGATCTTCAATTCGAGATTCGGGCAGGGATTCGATTCGAGATTCGAGCAGGGATTCGGACGGAGATTCGAGCCGATCTTCGATTCGAGATTCGAGCAGGGATTCAATTCGAGATTCGAGCAGGGATTCGATTCGAGATTCGGGCCGATCTTCGATTCGAGATTCGAGCAGGGATTCGATTCGAGATTCGGGCAGGGACTCGGACGGAGATTCGGGCAGAGCGGGTACGATAGATATTCCGGGATCACTGGAACCCTATCATATGAAAGGCGGCGGGTTTATGAATACAAGGGACGGGCTGACTGCTACTACCAATGCGACGGTTGCCGCATTGGCGGTTAAAGGTCAATTAGCAGGATATAAGGAGAATGAGGATCTGTTTTTTCTGCGTGATTTACAGGAGGCGTCGGGCGGCTTTGGCGCTGCAAAGGCTTCGCCGGTTCCCGATCTGTTGTCTACGGCAACTTCTCTTTTTATGTTGAGTTGTTATGGTAAGCAACCGAAATATCCGGTTCGGGATTTTATAGAGGCTCACTGGTTGGATTCGGGCGGTTTTTCGGCCACATTGCTGGATGATAAGAGCGATGTTGAATATACGTTTTACGGATTACTTGCTTTGGGAACAATTTAAGTTCAAATGAATGTACTGCAATTACCTCTGAATGCGTTCGCCGACAAGTAACTTGAATTTGAAAAAACTTTAAAATTTATGATGCAAACAGATGAAATGATTGATGCGCTCCGGGAGCGGTTACTGGAGAAACGACCGTCGGATGGATCTATATGGAGAGGAAAATTGTCGTCGAGCGCGATTTCCACTTCCGTATCTGTTTTTGCGTTGTATATGGTAGATAAGGAAAAATATGCGTCTTATATCCGGGAAGGGCGGGCATGGTTGATGAAAACCATGCGTTTGGACGGTTCCTGGGGGGATAGCGTTGAAAGTCCGTCTAACATGACGGCTACTTTACTCGCTTATGCTTCCCTTTGCGCGACAGGCGCTCCATCCGCGAAGACAAAGGAGTACCTGACTGGAAAGTTCGGCGGATCAACGGATCAGTATATCATAGAGGGGGTTATGGCTTATTACGGAAAAGACCTGACTTTTTCGGCGCCTGTTCTGGCGATGTGCGCTTTGGCGGGCGTTATTTCGGGCTGGGACAAGATACCACAACTGCCTTTTGAGGCGTCTGTGTTGCCCCAAAAGTTTTTCCGCTTCTTCCGGCTTCCGGTGGTAAGCTATGCTATTCCGGCGCTGATCGCTGTGGGCATATTAAGATATAAAAAAGGGAAGAAGAATATTTTATCTCCTGTACGCGAGTCTTTTATTAAAAAGTCTCTGGAGGTTCTTGTGAAGCTCCAGCCTCTTAACGGCGGATTTCTTGAGGCGGCTCCGTTGACCGCATTTGTGACCATGTGCATGAGCGGCGCCGGGTATCGTGATCATATCGCTACACAACGGGGAGCCGGTTTTCTGACGGCTACCGTTCGCGAAGATGGCGCATGGCCGATCGATACCGATCTGGCCGGTTGGGTAACAGCGTTGAGCGTGAGGGTATTGGGCGATGATATAAAGGATAAACAGGCGCTGGCTGAAAAAATCAAACGGAATGCGTTTGCATCCGGACATCCTTTTACCGGAGCAAAAGAGGGTGGTTGGGCATGGACCGACCTGTCAGGCGCTGTGCCCGACGCCGATGATACGTCCGGGGCATTGGTTGCCTTGCATATTCTTCTTGACGGGGTTTATTGTCCGGAAGTCGGCAAAGGGATTGAATGGTTATTGGCTTTGCAGAATTCCGACGGAGGGATGCCTACTTTCTGTAAAGGGTGGGGAAAGCTTCCTTTCGACCGGAGCAGTCCGGATATATCGGCACATGCCATATTGGCCTTTCAAATGTGGCAAGATGTACTTCCCGATGACTTACGGAAAAAATGTAGAACCGGTATGTTACGAATGTTGAAGTGGATGCGGAGCATACAGGCTGCTGATGGTTCGTGGATTCCTTTATGGTTTGGCGATCAGGATGCGAAAGATGAACGATCGCCGGTCTACGGAACAGCTATGACCGTAGAATACCTGGCCGGCTCTAAAGAACCGATGGCAGGTGAAATAGCCTTGAAGGGGCTGTATTATATCCTCTCTACGCAAAATGCTGATGGCGGATGGGGAGGCGCCGGGAATGTTCGGTCTAAAGTGACGCTAACTGCACGGGCTTTAAGCGCTTTGGCGGAGTGGGCTTTTAAATTCAAACTTAGCGATGGCCGATCTTCGATTCAAGATTCAAAAATTTCAGGTTCCGAGTTCCGGATTCCGGATTCCGGGTTCAAGGTTCCGGATTCCGGGTTCAAGGTTTCGGATTCCGAGTTCAAGGTTTCGGATTCCGGGTTCAAGGTTTCGGATTCAGGGTTCAAAGTTCCGGATTCCGAGTTCAAGGTTCCGGATTCAGGGTTCAAGGTTCCGGATTCCGGGTTTGAAATTCAAATAGCCGAATCAATGAATCGCGCTTTTGATTATCTCCGGCGGAAGTATAAGGCCGGCGAAATCTACGAATGCGAACCAATCGGGTTGTATTTTTCCCGTTTGTGGTATTCGGAGGAATTATATAATATTACGTTTGTGTTGAATGCGTTGAAGAAATTTAAGATTCAAAATTCAAGATTTAAGATTCCGGATTCAAGTTTGGATCTAAAACTTGAACCTTTGGAGCTTTGAACTTGAAATATTAAAATTTGAATATAGAATATTAAATTAATTTATATCGATCATGAAAAAAGGAATTTTCTTATATTTATCACTTCTTGCTTTATCATTGTCTGCACAGGATAATATTCAGTGGCGTGGAACCGACCGTACCGGTATTTATCATGAAACGGGACTTTTAAAAAGCTGGCCGGAAAATGGTCCTGTCTTACTATGGCATTATGATGGGCTGGGCGAAGGACATTCGTCTGTGGCTATCGATTCGGAGAAAATCTATATTACAGGTCTGACAGAAGGGCAGGGATACATTTATGTGTTTGACATGAATGGTAAGTTGTTGAAGAAAAAGGAATATGGTCCTGACTGGAATACAAACTATATAGGTCCCCGTGGTACAGTTACGGTTAATGAGGGTAAAATCTATCTTATCAGCGGTCTGGGCGACATCTATTGTTTTGATCAGGACAACCTGAATGCGGTATGGAAAAAAAGTCTTTTGCAGGAATATAACGCTTCGAATACCGAATGGGGAATTTGTGAAGCTCCACTGATCATTGATGAGAAAATCATCGCTACTCCGGGTGGTAAAGAACATAATATGGTTGCTTTAAACAAAAATACCGGAGAATTGATATGGAGCAGTCCGGGTGAAGGCGATTTATCGGCTTATTGCTCTCCTCTGTATATTTCGGACCAACAAGTTCCGATCATTGTAACCATGACGGCTGATCATATCATAGGCGTGAATGCTTCTACCGGAGAGAAACTTTGGTCGCATGAGAACAAAAACCGCTATTCGGTTCATGCCAATACGCCGGTATACAGCAATCGGATGATTTTATGTACGAGCGGGTATGGAAGAGGTTCTACGATGCTTCGTCTGACAAATGGCGGGAAAAGTATCGAACAGGTTTGGTTTTCCGCAGAATTGGACAACCGGATCGGTTCTATGGTGAAAGTTGGCGACTATGCGTATGGTTCGGGCGATAGTAAACGTTACTGGTTTTGTGTGGATTGGAATACAGGCGAAATAAAGTTTAAGGAACAAGGTCTGGCGATGGGTAATATTATTTCCGATGACGCTATGTTGTATTGTTATACTGATCGCGGAGATATGGCGCTGGCAAAGGCTACTCCCGAAAAATTTGATGTTGTAAGTAAGTTTCCCGTTACGATGGGAACTGAACAACACTGGGCGCATCCGGTTATTTATAAAGGAGTATTGTATGTGCGACACGGGAATACCTTAATGGCTTACAAAGTAAAATAATGGGAAAGTAAAATAGTGGTTCGGAATAAAATAATAATAATAAGAAAAATATGAAAAACAGTATTAAGTTTCTGATTATCATGATTACCATGCCGACTATATTCGGTATGGAATCAAATGCGCAGGATTGGCCGCAATGGCGTGGTTTCGAACGTAGCGGCGTTTCGAAAGAGACCGGTCTTAATCTGGACTGGTCAAATAAAAAGCCTTCTCTTTCATGGACTTTCAGAGAATCGGGAGCCGGATATTCTTCTCCTGCCATTGTCGGGACGACGCTCTATTGTCAGGGCGCTACAGACAATAATGGTTTTGCATTCGCCCTGGATACGAAAACCGGTAACCTGAAATGGAAACAGGGTCTTGGTACGGAAACGGTTCCGGACCGTGAAAACTGTCCTCGTGGTTCGGTGACGGTAGATGGCGATAAGTTGTACCTGATTCGCGGCGTCGGTCAGATACACTGTCTTTCGGTTGTTGACGGCAAGGTGTTATGGCAGAAAGATTTTATCAAGGATTTTAACGGCAAACTGATGTCGCGTTGGGGTTTTAGCGAGTCGCCTTTAATTGATGGCAACCTTGTCATTTGTACGCCCGGCGGTGATGACGGAACCATGGTAGCGCTTGACAAAAATACCGGCGCCGTTGTCTGGAGAAGCCAGGAATGGACGGATGAAGCGGCTTACTCTTCCCCGATTGTCGCCGAAGTCGATGGAGTGCGGCAGTACATCCAGCAATCGGCCAAAGGCGTAGCAGGCGTGTCGGCAAAAGACGGCAAACTGTTATGGCGGGTAGAAATACCCGGTTACAGAACCGCAATCATTCCGACTCCAATATATAATGACCATTTGGTTTACGTTACAGCCGGTTATAATGCCGGTTGTACTTGCATCCGGCTTGCCAAAGAGGGCGACGGTATGAAGGTTGAAACAGTTTATGCCAATAAAGGTATGATTAACCAACATGGCGGCGTGGTGTTGATGAATAATTATATTTATGGTCATTCCGACGCCTCCGGTTGGGTGTGCCAAAATCTGACGACAGGAGAGACAGCCTGGAGACAGAGAAATAAAGAGGGCGTCGTCAGAGGTTGCGTAGTGGGCGTCGACGGTCGCCTGATCTTTCTCGACGAGCGCTCCGGCACATTTGCCGTCGTAACAGCTTCGCCTGAAGGATGGAAGGAAGTGGGAAGGATGGAATTTCCGGAGCGAACCAATATGCGGACAACAGATAATATGGTCTGGACGCATCCGGTTATTGCCAATGGCAATATCTTCCTGAGAGATCACGACTTATTGTTCTGTTTCGATTTAACTAAATAACTTCTTTCGTAATTCTTCGGCCTCCATTTGAAAGATGAAAAGGATAGTAACATATATTACAATTGCAGTGATACTTATTTATATCGGTATCATTATTGGGTGGCATGTATATGTTCCCCGGAAAAATCTTACTATCCAGGCGCCGGGCGCCGACAATCGTCCGGAGGGGTCGACCCGTGCGGCCAACGACGTGCTGATCGGCGAGTTCTTTATGAAATATGAGGAAGCTTCGTCCGGACTTACCGGTAAATGGAGTCGTTTCCGGGGGGAACAGACTTCGAATATCATCCGGACGCCGGAGAAAATCAATACTTCAGGAGCGGACTATCCTGTTTTGTGGAGTGTGGAAACGGGCGAGGGGCATGCCGCTCCGGTAATTTATAACGGACGGGTTTATTTTCTGGATTATAATGAACAGTTAAGCTCGGATGCGTTGCGTTGTTTTTCGTTGGAGACCGGACAGGAACTTTGGCGCAGATGGTATCGCGTGCCTATCAAAAGAAATCATGGTTTTTCGCGCACGATTCCCGCGATCAGCGATGGGCATATTATTACCATTGGACCCGAGGGGCATGTGATGTGTTGCGACCCGTTAACCGGCGGCATGAAATGGTCGCTCGACATGCAGAAAGAGTTTAAAACAGAAGTTCCATTCTGGTATACCGGGCAATGTCCGCATGTCGATAATCATGTCCTGGTCCTGGCGCCGGCGGGAGAAGATATATTGCTGGCCGGACTGGATTGTCTGACGGGCGAGATTCTTTGGACAACTCCGAACACGCTCAATTATAAGATGTCGCACTCTTCGGTTATGCCGATGACGTTAGGCGGTAAAAAGACATATGTATATATCGGCGTGGGAGGAATATGCGGAGTATCGGCTGAAGAGAGCGATCGTGGCGCCCTGCTATGGGATACCGGAAAATGGCGTCCTTCGGTAGTAGCGCCTTCTCCACTTCAGGTTTCGTCTAATCAGCTGTTTATGGTTGCCGGATATGGCGCAGGAGGCGCTATGCTGCAGATAGACCGTTCCGGTGGTAAATGGACTGCAACTATTACCGATCAGTACAAGCCGAATGAGGGCTTATCCAGTGAGCAACAAACGCCGATCTTTTATAATGGCATGATCATCAGCGTGATGCCGAAAGATGGCGGCGGACATCGGGGCAAACTGGTTTGTTATACGCCATCCGACCTGCGCTCGCCGGTATGGACGTCGGCTGCCGATGAGAGGTTTGGGTTGGGGCCTTACATGATGATCAATAATAATCTCTTTGTTTTTAAAGATGACGGAGAGTTATATGTTTATGAGGCTCGGCAAAGGAGTATGAAGTTACTGAAAAAACAGCGTGTCATGGACGGTGCGGACGCCTGGGGGCCGTTAGCTTATGCTGATGGAATGTTGATTGTCAGGGATGCGCATATTGTAAAATGTCTCAAAATTAAATATTGAACTTTAAATATGGAATACAAAAATAAAATATCCCGCAAAAGGTTTTTTAAGATCTGCGGTTCTTTAATTGCAGGAGGGAGCATTCTGGGAGTTTCGGGGCTATTAATCCGCAAAAGATTTATCCTGCCCGATGGCGTTCTTGACGGAAGAACAGCCGGTAATGCGGCCCATATCCGGAGAGGCGCTTTTATATCTCCCTATAAGTTGGCGTCTTCATTCAGTGTTCCCGACCGTATAGAGGCCTTTGAACTGGCCGGAGAGAATCTGATAGTTGCCGCTTCCAACAATATTTTCATTTATGACCGGACAGGAAGCCTGCTAAATAACTTTGCCGTTGGAAGTAATCTTCGTGATATCGCAGCCGATGAGGAAAATATATACCTGCTTTTTCCAACCCGTGTAGAGGTATACAATCAGGATGGCGAATGGTTACGCGACTGGGAGGCCTGTAGCGACCTGTCTGATTATTGCTCAATGGCTGTGGCTTCCGAATCTGTGTTTGTAACGGATGCGGGCCATAAAAATATCTGTAAATACGCGAAAGATGGAACTTTTGTGCAATTTATCCAAAGTCCCAATGGCTTTGTAATCCCCAGTTATTCTTTTGGTATTACCTGTGCAAACGGAGTCATTTACAGTTCTAATTCGGGCAGGCATACGGTTGAGAAATATTCTCCTGACGGCGAATATCTGGGTTCTTTCGGAAAGGCCGGAGGGGGGACGGGGATGTTTTGCGGATGTTGTAATCCGGTCCATCTGGCATATACGTCTACCGGCGAAATTATTACATCGGAAAAAGGCAATCCGCGTATCAGTTGCTATGGTGCGAATGGCGAATTCCGGAGTTTGTTACTCGATAGTAAAGTTCTTGGCGGAGGCCATACGGCTTATGATGTAAAGGTGTTCGACGATAAAATCTATGTTGCCGGAAATAATCGGATATCTACATTTCGGTATGATAAAATGCAGGCGGCTAAAACGGTTTGTTCGGATTGCGGGGTAGCTTGTCCTTTGCGGAAGGGAATCTCGATATAGCATATAGATGCTGTGTATCAGAGAGTAATAATTAGTTGAAAATTTATTTATATAAACGGGAGTTCATTATGAAAAGTGCGATTTTTATTAGTATCTGTTGTGTTTTCGCAATAGTGACGGGTTTGGCTCAGAAGACGGAAAACTGGGCTCGGTTTCGAGGTCCTAACGGACAGGGTATTTCCGGCGCAAAAGGTCTTCCGGAACGCTGGAGCGCCGAAGAAAATGTTGCCTGGAAAACAGATATTCCGGGCGAAAGCTGGTCTTCGCCGATTGTTTGGAATGACCATATTTTCCTTACTACGACGACGGAAGACGGCGGGAATTGTCATGTTATCGCTGTGGACCGCAAGACCGGCACAATCCTCTGGGATAAAACTGTGTTTACGCAAGAATCGCAACAACACAGACATGAGATGAACTCTTATGCAACGCCAACGCCTGTTACGGATGGTCGGACTGTTTTTGCTATTTTTAGCGGCGGCGCTTTTGCCGCTTTGGATTTCGACGGAAACATTCGATGGATCAATACCGATCTGGATTTTTATTCTCATCATGGAATGGGTCCCTCTCTGATTCTGTATGGCGACTTGTTGATTTTTCCCGTCAATCACAGTAACCGGAATGAACCGAAAGGTCTTGGCTGGACGGAACCATGGGATAAATCGTATCTGCTGGCCCTTGATAAGAATACCGGTAAAGAGCGCTGGCGGGGCATGCGGGGTATGTCACGCATCGCGCATGCCACGCCTGTAGTGATGCAGGTCAATGGTAAGGATCAGATTATCAGTCCGGCCGGCGATGTGATTCAGGGATTCGACCCGGTTGACGGAAAACGGATCTGGACCGTAGACAGTAAAGGCGAACCGTGCGTGCCGTCTCCTGTTATCGGGGATGGCGTAATTTATTCGTCTCCGACAAATCGCGCTCCAATCCTGGCGGTTCGCCCCGACGGTCAGGGAGACTGCACAGAAACCCATATTGTTTGGGGACAAAGTAACTATACCCCTATGATATCCTCTTTTTTGTATGTGAAGCCGTATCTTTATACATGTCCGGACAACAGAGTATGCTGTTTGAACGCATCCACCGGCGAGTTTCTCTGGCAACTTCGCCTTGGAACAGGGGCGTTGAATCCATCTCCGGTCTATGCCGACGGAAAAATCTATGTTTTGTCGGAAAAGGGAATAACGACCGTATTGAAACCTTCCGACGATCCGGGAACGCCGGCGGAGATCATTGCGAAAAATGAATTGGACGACGAGCTAAGCCGGGCGTCGATTGCCGTTGCGGAAAAACAACTGATCATTCGTACAGCCAACCGGCTCTGGTGCATAGGGAAATAAAAAACGTTTCCCGAAAAAGCAATGCCTGGTCTGACAGCGTCACGTCAAAATGAAAATCTTAATTGATAGATAATGGAAAAAAACGAATCTGAAAAAAGTCCGATAGCACGCCGTAAATTCCTGCGGATACTGGGTTCGGCGGCGGCAGGGGGAACGATCCTTGCCTTCTCCGGAGGATTGGTCCGTAAGGTTAAGGAACAGGAGGCGGGTCGCTATTGGCAGATCGATCCGGCGAAGTGTACGCAGTGCGGACGCTGCGAAACGCATTGCGTACTTCCGGTATCGGCCGTCAAATGTATTCATGCCAATAAAGTATGCGGTTATTGCGATCTGTGCGGAGGTTATTACCGTACAAACGTGAAGGAGCTGAATACGGCCGCCGAAAACCTGATGTGCCCTACGGGCGCTATTGAACGTCAGTTTGTGGAAGACCCTTATTTCGAATATACGATCAATGAAAGCTTGTGCAACGGATGTGGTAAATGTGTGAAAGGGTGCAGTTCGTTCGGTAACGGTTCGCTATATCTGCAGGTCAAACGCGACTTGTGTAAGGATTGTAACGAATGTAAAATCTCTACCGTATGTCCGTCGGGAGCAATTACCCGCATCCCTACTGGTATAGCCTATAAACTTAAAGGATAAATAAATTCAGGATTAATGGCTTTAAAAAAATACTTATATATCTGCGTCTCTATCCTGTTTTTGGCAACGGCGACGGCGACGGCCCAGAACAGATTTCCGAAACCTGATTTTGAATCGGGATATCAATATCCGGAAATGACCTATCCGGTACCTGACGAAACATTATGGGTCGCGATAGATATTGTTTTACTGGTACTATTGATGAGTATTGTGGCCTGGACTGCGATCAGGAAGCGGACGCGCAAACCTGTTATATGGGTATCCGTCTTATCCGTAGCTTATTTCGGTTTTTTTCGTAGCGGATGCGTATGTAGTATAGGCTCCATTCAGAATGCGTCGTTAGCGCTGGTTGATAATACTTATGTCCTGCCGTTATCGGTATTACTCTTTTTTATCCTGCCTGTCCTGTTCACCTTTCTGTTTGGCAGGGTATTTTGTGCCGGCGTATGTCCTTTCGGGGCCTTACAGGAATTGGCGAATCTGAAAAACTACAGATTATCAAAAGCCGTCGCGACCGTACTTGGTATGATACCCTGGATTTATCTGATCTTTGCGATTCTATATGCCGTAACAAGAAGCAGTTTTATCATTTGTCGTTTTGATCCGTTTATCGCAATTTTCCGTCTGGGAGGCGATATCGGACTGATTATATTCGGCGTTTTGCTACTTGTTGCCGCAATTTTTACGGGAAGGCCATTTTGTCGTTTTATATGTCCTTACGGCGCATTGCTGAGTTTATTCTCCCGCGTATCGATATGGAAAGTAGAACTGACTCAAAAAACATGCATCAACTGCGAGCTATGTCATAACGCCTGTCCGGTGGATGCCATTAAACCGCCTTACGACAATAAAGTGAAGGAAGACCGTTTGCAGGGAGTAAAGCGGATTATCCATTATTTTGTGATCCTTCCGTTGATGATTTTTGCCGGAGCAATTCTGATGCGTTCGGTTAGCGGCGATCTTAGCCGGGCAAACAAGGACGTCAGATTGTATGATATGGTTATGCAGCATGAAGCTGATCCCCGGGATATCCTTTCGGTAGAATTGGAAGCATTCTATGGGCAGGGGGGTACGATTGAAGGTCTTACGGAAAGATATGAAAAGGTACAGGCCGATTTCAGACGATATACTATCATGGCAGGCGCCCTGATCGGACTTGTCATTGGTATAACCCTGATAGGTTTGTCCGTTAAACGAACACGTAAACAATACGAAATCGATCATGCCGACTGTGTTGCCTGCGGCAGGTGTTTCAGCTATTGTCCGCAAAATATTAAATATTGAACTTAATCATTATGAAGCGAGCCATTCTTAGAAACATAGCTATTGTATCGGCTATCTTTATCATTACATTCTCGGTTATGCTGATCGCCAATTATTTTCAGGTAAGAGGCGCTACGCCCTTGCAAACGGAGGTGATAGAGACATTAAAAGAGATAAACGACCAGAATGCCAATAACCGGGTCCTGCAGGAGCAGATACGCCAGTTGGACCTTTTGGCCCGTCGGGCATACTTTGTGCGTATGGATCATTTAATGACCGGAGTTTACATCCTGTTGGGGATGGCGGCTGTGTTCATTATCTGTACGCGTCTTTATTTTGCGCGTGAAAAAGATATTCCGGATAAAGAAATCGATCCGGTTGATGAATGGGCAATCAAAACGAAAGCCCGCAAGTATGTAGTTTGGGTAGCGACCGGTATCGCCGCTGTAACTTTACTTTTTGTTCTATTAAGTTCTCCGCACATGAAACCGTCCGGCCAGGCGAATAATGACGAACAAACCGAATTGGTAGCCGAGGTGCAGGAGCCTGAAGAAACAACAGGACAAATAATACCGGTCGAGGATACCGTCGAACCGGAAATACAAAGCGAAGAGGAAAATACGACCCTTAATGAAGATACGGTGAAAGCGACAGCAACGCCTGTTGAGGAAGCTATACGGCCCGAAGTATCCAAGGTTACTCATAACGCTTTCCGTGGGAATAACTCCAATGGCATTTCTTCGGCAAAAGGATTGCCGGTGAAATGGGATTTGGATAACAAGACAAATATTGCATGGAGACAGGATATTCCCCGTAAAGGATTTAATTCTCCGGTAATCAACGGGAACAGGGTTTTCTTTTCCGGAGCAGACGAGCAGGCGCGCGAACTTTATTGCTACGATCTGACTACCGGCGAAAGGCTTTGGACGCTTGCCGCCGCTAATATATCGGGTTCTCCGTCGCAGATGCCTAAAACGACGGAAGATACAGGATTGGCCGCTTCGACTGTCGCGACGAACGGAAATCAGGTTTGCGCCATTTTTGCGACGGGAGATATCATTTGCGCTGATATGGCAGGTAAGCAACTTTGGGCGAAAAACCTGGGCGTACCTGACAATCATTATGGATATGCATCGTCGCTCCTGATATTTGGGAATATTGTCATTGTTCAGTATGACAATCAGAATTCTCCTAAGGTGATGGCGCTGGATCTTGCAACAGGAACCGAACAGTGGAGCAAGAGCCGGAAAGAAAAAGTAACCTGGAGTTCGCCTGTTATGGCTTATATAAACAATACGCCTCAGTTGGTGTTAATGGGAAATCCGGCTATTACCGGTTATGATCCCAACAACGGCGAAGAGTTATGGCGCGTGGAATGCTTGAGCGGAGAGGTCGGCTCCAGCGCATGTAGTTCCAATGGCATTGTATTCGGCGCAAGCGAGTATTCCAGGTTAATAGCTATCGATGGAACAGACGGCAGCGTTTTATGGGAGAGTAGCGATTTTCTTCCGGAAGTATCCAGTCCGGTAGCTACAAAAGATAATCTATACCTGGCAACCAGTTATGGCGTTGTGGCAGCTTTTGATACGCAAACGGGCGAACTGCGTAAGGAACACGAACTCAATACTGAATTTTATTCTTCGCCTGTTATTGCCGAGGGTAAAATATATTTGTTCAGTAATGACGGGAAGATGCACATATTTTCGGCGAACAATGATTTTAATCTGATTAATTCATTTGATACGGGAGAAAAGACATTTGCTACGCCGGCCTTTACGGATGGTAAGATTATAGTGAGAACAGAAAAAAGTATTTATTGCGTAACGAATAATTGAAATACGGAACCTCGAATTAATTATGGCATGTAATTGTGAAAATAGTATAGTCGAAACAAAAAGAGACGTAATAGACAGGGTGGATGCGATTATTGACCGGATCGGCGCCTCCCGGCAGATGATCATTCCGCTGTTGCAGGCGTTACAGGAGGAATTCAGTTATCTCCCCTCAACTGCTATTGAAAGGGTTTATGAGCAGACGGAGATCGACCGGGCGCAACTGGTCAGCGTTTCAACGTTCTACTCCCAATTCCGGCATATCCCTTACGGAAAACACCTTATCAAGGTCTGTACCGGGACGGCCTGTCATGTGAAAGGGGCAGGAAACGTCTATGACTCTTTCCGGCGGGAACTGAAAATGGAAGAAGATCGAATCACAACTGCCGACCGGCTTTTCTCTATCGAAAAAATTGCCTGTTTGGGTTGTTGTACATTGGCGCCCGTAGTTCAGATCGATGAAAAAATATACGGACATGTACTTCCCGGAAGAGTAAATGAAGTAATTGAAGATTTTCTGGCTCAACAGGAAGAAAAAGCAAAGGAAGACACAACGAATGCCCGACGTCGGGTTGCCGGAGAAATACGCCTCGGAATGGGTTCCTGTTGTCAGGCAAGCGGTTCTTCCGATATATATGAAGAGCTGAAAACAGCCTCGAACGAACTGGGTATAGAAATCCATATCAAACCGGTAGGTTGTGTAGGCGTGTGTAATAAAGTACCGTTGATCGACGTGGTACTTCTTGACGGAACAATTACCCGTTATCCCAATGTGAAAGCTGCAGAAATCAAAGAAATTCTGCATCATCACTTTAAACCTGCAGGCTACCTTAAACGGCTGAAAAATAATTTACTCAATCATATTGATACGTTTCATACCGACGTCACATGGAATAATGTGATATGGCAATCCGAAAATGAACGTACAAGGGTGATTGACAGCTTCTTATCGGGACAAAAACATATCTCTACCGAAGGGTATGGTTTTCTGGCTCCCTTAAATATCGATGAATACGTCGCTCACGGCGGTTTTGATGCATTGAAGAATACGCTCGCTTCCTTTACCCGTCAGGAAGTGATTCGGACGATACTTGCCAGCGGCATCCGTGGGCGTGGCGGCGGCGGTTTTCCAACCGGAAAAAAGTGGGAGATTGTAGCGGCGGCGTCCGACAAAAAAGAAAAGTATGTGATCTGTAATGGCGACGAGGGCGATCCCGGCGCTTTTATGGATCGTATGATGCTGGAGTCGTACCCATTTCGCGTGATCGAGGGGATGATGCTCGCAGGGTATGCCGTAGGAGCCGCTAAAGGTCTATTTTATATCCGCGCCGAATATCCGCTGGCCGTTGTTCGTATTCGTACGGCTATTAGGCTTTGCCGTGAACGAAGTCTCATTGGCGAGAACATTGCCGGAAGCGCCTTTTCGTTTGATATCTCTATATTTGAGGGAGCCGGCGCTTTTGTCTGCGGAGAAGAGACGGCGCTGATTGCATCGATAGAAGGGGAGCGGGGATTTCCGAAGCAACGTCCGCCTTACCCCGCCGTAGAGGGGTTGAATGGTTGTCCTACGTTAGTCAATAATGTGGAAACATTAAGCCAGATCCCCTATATTATTCGGAATGGAGCCGGTTATTACAATCAGATTGGTACTGTGGGAAGCAAAGGAACAAAGGTTTTTGCCCTGGCCGGCAAAATCCGTCACGGAGGACTGATCGAGGTACCTATGGGTATCACCCTGAATCAGATTATAGAAGATATCGGAGGAGGCGTCGAAGGAGGGGAGAGATTGAAAGCCGTGCAGATCGGAGGTCCGTCAGGAGGGTGTATTCCGGCGCATTTATGCGATGTGCAGGTTGATTTTGACGCCTTTAACCAAATGGGCGCTATGATGGGCTCCGGCGGTCTGGTCGTATTGAGCCAAAGCGACTGTATGGTCGACGTCGCCCGTTATTTTTTGAGTTTCACTTGCGATCAGTCCTGCGGTAAATGTACCTTCTGCCGGGTAGGTATCCGCCGGATGCTCGATATATTGAATAAAATATGCAGTGGCAGCGCCGATATGACCGATATCGACAAACTGGAAGAACTGGCGCTGAATATAAAGAAATCGTCTCTTTGCGGATTAGGTAAAACAGCTCCTAATCCGGTACTTACCACATTGAAGTATTTCCGCAATGAGTACGAAGAACATGTAAATGGTATCTGCAAAACGGGAACTTGTAAGGAGATGGTCAAGTATGCGGTAACAGATGATTGCGTCGGCTGCACCAAATGCGCCAAAGCCTGTCCGGTCAATGCAATCCCTTATACTCCGTATGAAATACATACAATCAATGTAAACGAATGTGTACAATGCGGATTATGTATTGATGAATGTAGCTTCGATGCGATCAAAAAGATTCCTGAATTGAATACGGGATATAAATCATTAAAAAAAATAGTTGTATGAAGAAAGAATGTTTGGATATTGAATTGAAGATTGGCGGTCGCCAAACTCAAACCCTTAACTTTGAGTCCCGGATATCGAATGTTGAGACAGGAATGTTGTTTGTTCTTTTGCTATTGCTGATTTTACCTGCAGGTCATCTGAAAGCGCAGGAAAGACGGGAAAATGTCATCACTTTCGACATAGACTTTGAATCTTTGGCTATCACATTGCTCTCCGAGGGACAAGGACAGGGTAGTATAGATATATTAGCAGGCGCTACGGAAGAGATGCTGAAGCAAACGATTCCTGACGGCGCGTTTCCTAATGCGGTTAATGCATTTTTGGTGGAAATGGGAAGTAAGACTATTCTTTTTGACGCCGGATATGGAAGAGAATTGTTTGATAATTTGGAAGCTTACGGAAAAACTGTTGCAGATATTGACGCTATTATGTTGACGCACATGCATGGCGATCATATTGGCGGTCTTTTACGTAATAATAAAAAAAGTTTTCCTGCGGCTACATTATACATTCCGAAGCCGGAATACGATTACTGGATGAGCGATGAAGCAATGCGGAAACAACCTGAGAGCCGGCGGGGCGGTTTTATCGATGCCCGCAATGTTATTGACGCTTATAAAGATAACTTGCGCCTTTTTGTTCCCGGAACGATCGATGAAACAGACGAATTGCTTCCCGGTATCCGGAGTATTGCAGCTTACGGACATACGCCCGGACATACGGGATATATGTTGGAATCAAACGGATCGAAGATTTTTATCTGGGGCGATCTGACTCATGCGATGGCTATACAGACGCTTTATCCGGAAGTAGCCGTTACCTACGATCTTGATCCTGCGCAAGCCGTAAAGTCGCGTCGGCAATTACTCGAATATCTGTCGGAGGAAAAAATACGTATTGCCGGAATGCATATACAATTTCCTGCTATCGGCGATGTGAGGAAGAATAAGGCTAACGGATACGATTTTATACTTATGTGCGATTGCGAAGGAAGATGAATATCATAATAAACGATAAAAAAATAGAAGTCCTTGACGGCGAAACCATTCTTGAGGTCGCCCGGCGAGCAGGATATAGCATACCCTCCTTATGTTATGCCAAAGGAGCCAAACATAAATCCTCCTGTATGGTCTGCGCCGTAAAAAATCAGGCAAACGGACAAATCATACCCTCATGTACGACGTCTCCTGTCGAGGGTATGAATATAGAAACAGACAGCGAAGAGGTTCGTCATATTCGTACGCTTTCCCTTGAACTGTTATTAAGCGATCATCGTGCCGATTGTGAAGCGCCCTGTTCGATGGTATGCCCGAAAAATCTGGATGTAGAGGATATGTTGGGCTATTATGATGCAGGACAATATGAGAAAGCTTATGAACTGATAGCCGGGGCCTTCTCTCTTCCGGAAACAGGATGCGATACATGTAAAGCGCCCTGTGAAAAAGCCTGCCGCCGGGGTACGCTCGATAACGCCGTATCTATACGGAATATCATAAAAGAGATTGCAGGGATGCGGTTGGTAATGTCTCCGGAAAGGGAACGGCAAAGTCGTAAGACTGATAAAAACAAGTATCAATCCCGTCCGGGTCGATTTACAGCCCATGAAAAGGAAAGATTAAAAGCAACAATCATCACGACGTCCCGATGCTTGCATTGCGCCTGCGCGGGAAGAGCGGATTGTAAGCTGCGGTTACATGCGACGTCCGGAGGAATAAAAAGACCGCGTTATGAAACGTCTTCGACACTGCCGGTGATGAATAAACAGCAAATCAACAGGAACATGTGGTTCGAGCAAGCCAAATGTATCCGTTGCGGTCTGTGCGTCTACAACAGTGAGAACGGTTTCACCTTCAATGGCCGGGGTTTCGGAATGCAGGTCATTCTGCCGGAAGAAAACCGGGGAAATGTCGGGGAAGAGCTGGCCGAACTTTGTCCTACCGGAGCGATCTATAAAGATTCAAGATTCAAATAAAAGAATTATGAAACAGATATTTACTATATTATTAACCGGCATACTGGGCGCTTGTTCCGGCAGCTCCGATATTTCCGATTCCGGTAATATGGATTGGAAATTGTTTCGCGGCAATCCGTCCCTGAGCGGCTATACAGACGCTAAACTGCCTCAAAAACCGGCGCTTTTATGGACATACAAAGGCGACGCCCGGACGTCCTCTTCGCCTGTTGTAAACAACGGAACTTCTTACTGGTGCGATAAAAGAGGCCGAATCTGCGGTGTTGACATAAAAGGAAAACTGACTTTCGAATACGAACTGAAAACGGCTGTGGAAGCTACTCCCATGATCTATGATTCTATTCTTTATATCGGACGGATTGACGGTTTTATGACGGCCATCTCGCTTGCAAAAAGAGATACGGTCTGGAACTATGAAACCATGGGACAAATCTCGGCTTCTCCTAATATCATGAAATTTGCGGGACGCAAAGCAATCGTATTCGGTAGTTATGATAACAATCTTTATTGTGTAGACGCTAAAAACGGGAAAGAATTGAACCGGTTCGAGTCCGGTTATTATCTGAACGGAGCTGCCGCGCTATGGAAAGGTCATGCGATCTTCGGAGGGTGCGACTCCTGGGTACGCATCATCAATTGCGAAACAGGCGTCCAAACCGACTCTCTATTGCTCGAAGTTTATGTTCCCGCTTCTCCCGCTATTATGGGCGATTACTGTTATATAGGCGATTATTCGGGTAATATTTATAAACTCATGCTGGAAAACGGCAAGATTATCAATCATAAAAAAATTGTTTCCGAAAACGGCGAGAACGATTCTTTCATTTCTGTTCCTGCTGTTTCTTGCGATGCGTTCTACTTTTTTTCCGGAGACAGACGTCTCCATGCGATAAGCCGCGTAAACGGAAAGCTGAAGTGGAAATATATGTTTAAAGGAAACGTAGGAGAAAGTTCTCCGGTAGTCTGTAACGACAAAATCATTGTCTGTACTAAAACCGGCATTGTCTCTATCCTTGATACGGAAACCGGAAAGCTTTTATGGGAATACGATACCGGCGAGCAGATTGTCGGCTCTCCGGCTATCATCAAAAATTATTTCATGATTCTCACGGCGAAAGGAACGTTATTATGTTTTGGAAAATATAGCTCCAGCGTTAAACCTGAAAATAGAAACCTGAAACTTGATTTATGATCCTGTTATCGAATATACAGAAAAGCTATCAGGATGGCGATAATCGTCGGAATCATGTTCTTCGGGGCATTGACCTGTTGGTAAGTAGAGGAGAATTTCTTGCTATCAAGGGTCCCTCCGGTTCGGGGAAGACAACCTTGCTATCCATCCTTGGAACGCTACTCTTACCGGACTCAGGCAATTACCTTCTCGACGGAACGGAAATGACAATTCCGAATGTCGACCACTCCCTTGTTCGTAACAAGCGTATCGGTTTTGTTTTTCAGGATCATCGCCTGATGCCGCAATATACGGCTATGGAAAATATCCTGTTGCCTACGCTGGCCTATAAATCCCGGACCAGTCCGGAAGAAATCGAATATGCCCGTCATCTGTTGGAATTCGCCCATATCTCCGGTGTAGCCAACCGGTATCCGCACACCCTGTCCGGTGGAGAAGCAAGCCGTGTGGCCGTGTGCCGGGCGCTGATTATGAAACCGTCGTTAGCGCTGGCTGATGAACCTACCGGACAATTGGATTCCAAAAATGCAAGAGATATCGCCTTACTTCTTTCCGAAATTAATAAGGATATACAGACGACCATCGTAATGGTTACCCATTCGGATGAAACATCCTCTGTCGCTCATCGTATACTTACCCTTAAAAACGGAGTATTGAATAAATAGATACAGCTCTCTCTCGGATTTTGAATCTTGAACCAAAGGAATGTGGAATTTTAAATCTTGAATTTTGAATCTTAACAACCTGATAAATAAGAATATCGCTTTTTATACCCGTTATTACAGACTGGTAGCTGTCGCAGCGCTTATTACCATAGCCGTGATTGTCGGAGGCCTTGTAGTCGGCGATTCGGTACGTACAACGCTGGTTAAGCGGGTAACGGAACGATTGGGAGATACGGAAACGATTATATTCTCCCGTAACTCATTTATGGCCGATGAACTGCCGGAAACGCCCCTGCTTAAAAACAAGGCAAGAGGTATCCTGTTGACCAACGGTTTTATTTCGCAAAACGGGAAACTGATCCCCGTGTTTGTCTGGGGCGTTAATGACAGATATGTTTCCAGGGGCGCTGCCCGGATCAATCCGGCCTTACATAAGGAGTTGGGGCAAAACGAACCGGATGCGATTGCGCTTCGCCTGCCGGCGTCGGGATTAGTTCCGTCAGGTTCTCTTTTCGTGACCGAAAACTATACTACCGGTATGCGCCTCGCTCTTGAGGGAGTGATTGATGTAGAAGAAGGCGGCAATATCAGTATAAAAAACGAACAGATTCTTCCTTTGAATATTTTTGTCAACCGGGAAGAATTGGCCGAAGTCCTCGAAACGGAAGGAAAGATTAATCTTATATTGGCGAATAACAAAGTCTCTGCCGATGATCTGGAACGAGTATGGACGCCTTCGTCATCCGGTTTGTCTGTCAATCGGAAAGAAGATTTTACGGAGATTGTTTCCGACCGTGTTTTTTTGCAGGACAAAATAGTGGAAACGATCTGTCGTAATAACCGGAATCCCAACCGTCTGTTTTCCTACCTTGCCAATTCCATTGAGCGGGATGAAATCGCTATACCTTACTCTTTTGTCACCGCCTTAGACCGCTATAAAGGTCAACCCCTGCGGAAAGATGAGATTATCCTGTCCGACTATTCTGCCGAACGTTTACATGCCGGACCGGGCGATTATATTAAGATATCCTGTTTTACTTCGCATGATCTGAAAACGTTGAAGACGGATACCCTGTGCTTGCGGGTGAAAGCGATTGCTCTCCTAAGCGAACTATATGAAGATAAGACGTTAAGCGCCGATTTTCCCGGTCTTTCCAATGTAGAGCGATGCACCGACTGGGATAGCGATCTCCCGATCGATATGAATCTGATCGCCGGTGAAGATGAAAAATACTGGGAACTCTACCGAAGTACCCCCAAAGCCATTATAGCCTACGATGCGATAGTCGACGACTGGGGAAATGCCTATGGAAATGCAACAGCTATCCGTATAGACAATACCGATCCGGATTTGTCCGGGCTTCGTGCCGATATGTTTGGTATTCAGGTAATCCATTCCCGTGACGCCGGTCTGTATGCCGCTAAGAACGGCGTCGATTTTTCCGGCCTTTTCCTCGCGCTGGAGTTCTTTATCGTTATATCCGCCATGTTGTTAATGCTTATCCCGCTCTCTGAAATGCTTTACCGGCGACGTCGCGAAATAGCGCTTTTAAAAGCGTTGGGATATACTAAAAAACGGATTACCCGGATGCTCTGGCAGGAAACCGCTCCTGTTGTTTTAATATCTTCGGTTGCCGGAGTAATTGCCGGACTTATTTATACAACTCTTGTTATGTGGTTGTTAGGGAATGTCTGGAAAGGCGCTACGCATACCGATGGATTTTCGGTCTATCCCGCAGCAATCACAATTATATTGGGTTTTCTTATCGGTATTGGCCTGTCTCTGCTGCTGCTTCGCCGTGTGATTGTACGAAACCTGAAAGACAAGAAACAAAATGCCGGGGGGAAAATGCAATCCTTAAAAAGGAAAAAGACAGCCGTTATCTTCTCCATTTTGTTGGCTGTCGGGATTACAGGCGTCAATTTTATCATTTTACATTCGGTCGCCCTCTTCGTCGTGGCCGGAGCGATACTAACAGGAACGGCAACAATATGGGGAGATTACCTGATATGCCGGAAAGGTTCGGCCTCGTTCGAAAAGTTTACTATAGACAAATTAATATGGAGTACGCTCTATGCCGGTAAAAAGCAGGCTATTCTTTCATTTCTGACTCTGGCAACAGGCGTTTTCATTGTATTTTCGGTCGGACTGAACCGAAAAGGTTTTGCTGATAGTTCCCAGTTGCGAACCGGGACAGGAGGGTATACCCTTTGGTGTGAAAGCTCGGCGCCTGTATATCATAATATGGCAACGCAGGCCGGAAAGAAAAAGCTGTCTCTTACGGATCTGCCGGACAATACGAACATATTGCAGTGTTTTCGTTACAGCGCCGACGACGCCAGTTGCCTGAATTTGAATAAAGTGACGACCCCTACCGTTCTGGGGGTGAATATGAATGAGCTGTCGGCCAGCGATTTCCAGATAGAGCAAAATATTTATTCCCTTGATAGAGAGGGCGTTTTCAGGCAGATGCAGACGCCTGTCGGCAATGTATACCCTGCTTTGGTAGATGCTACCGTGCTTACCTGGAGCCTAAAGATGAATCCGGGAGATACGCTTTGGTATGAAAGCGACCGCGGACAAAGCGTCGCTCTTCAAATAGTCGGCACGCTCTCTAATTCAATCTTTCAGGGAAATATACTGATCGACCGAACGCTCTTTTCCGAAATATGGGAAGAAACTACCGGAAGCGAGGTGTTCCTCCTGAAAACAAGTGAAACGAAAACAACAGAAGTCGGAACGCTGCTTTCGCAGGCATTAAATGAATATGGCGTAAGAGTGACTACGACGAACGACAGGTTGAAACAATTCAATACGGCGACAGATACCTACCTCACAATATTTCTGACGTTGGGAGGTTTGGGACTGTTACTCGGCCTCATGAGTTTTATCATTGTGATCCGTAAAAATCTGTCCGCCCGCCGCAGGGAAATCGATATGTACGGTACGCTGGGCTTTACCGGCAAAAAAATCGAGCAGACCATTTACCATGAAAATTTGATTGTTCCGTTATATGCAATAGCGACAGGCGTAATCAGTTCGCTGCTCGGCGTCGGCATAAACTTTATGAATACCGGAATAGGAGTATGGCTCCTCGCCTTGCTTTTCACCGTTTTCTTTGTCATATCCGTGATAATTTATGTCGGAAAATCAGTGAAAAAAGAAGTTCAGGGTTCACGCCTGAATTCGGAACCTGAAGCTTAGAACCTGAAACCTGGAATATTAAACCTGAAACCTGGAATATTAAATCTGAAACTCGAAACTTTGAACTTGAAGCAATGAAAATACTCTTTATCATACCTGGCTCCGGGGATTCTTTCTACTGTGGAAACTGTTTCCGGGATAACCTGCAGGCGTCAGCTTTACGAAAGGCCGGGCATGATGTGGCGATCATGCCGTTATACCTGCCTTTAAGAAACAAATCATTTCAGGCGGATGCGCCGCTTTTTTTTCCGGCAACGACTTATTATACGGCCCAGAAGTTTTTTGGAAAAAGAAAAATGCCGAAATGGCTGGAACGCATCACCGGATCGGACAGGGCGCTGGATATTGCCTCATCCATGTCGGGGACTACCTCCGCCGAAGGTATGGAAGCAATGACCTTGTCTATGATTACGGGCGACGACCCGGCTTTTGCAGACCACGTCGACCAACTGATAAACTGGATAAAGAATCGGGAAGCCTTCGACATTATTCATCTTTCCAGTACATTGCTGATCGGCATAGCCAAAGTACTGCGGCAACATATGACGATTCCGGTCGTTTGCTCCGTACAGGACGAAGAAGTCTGGATCGACAGCCTGAACGTTACTCATGCCGGTATTGCCTGGCAAGGTATTTCCGAAAACATCCGCTATATCGACCGGTTTATTACTACAAGCGAATTTTATAAGAAGATTGTTCGCGAAAGAATTCCCGGAATCAGTAACATAGAAGTTATTTACCCCGGCGTAGACCGTGAGAAATATGCGACTACTACTTTGCCAAAGGCTCCGACAATCGGTTTTTTCTACCGTATGAACCGTGAGAACGGACTGCATATACTGGCTGAAGCTTTTGTCAAGCTCAAAAAACGGAACGCCATTCCGAACCTCAGATTAAAGATCGGAGGCGGATATACCGGAAAGGATAAACGTTTTCTGAGAAAAGTAAAAAAGATACTCGCGCCTTATAAAGGAGATATAGAAATAGATGATAGCTATAGTCTTGAAGATCATGTCCGCTTTTATCATTCAATCACGGTTATTACCGTTCCCCTCACTTTTGACGAGGGCGTCGGACTCTATCTGTGCGAAGCCTTTGCCGCCGGACGCCCGGCAGTTGAACCTGCCTCCGGATCATTTCCGGAAATTGTGGGCGAAGCCGGTATTTTATATCAACCCAACAACAGCGACACGTTAGCCGATGCATTGGAAAAAGTTCTTACGAGTAAAGAAAATTATAACAGCCTGGTCGAAGAAGTAAATAAACTATCTCTTACGCGATACAATCAAAACATACTCGCTGAAAAACTGGAATCGATTTATAAACAATTATGACAAAATAAAATAGTTTGAAGTTTCACCAATCCGCCAGCCTGACTGATTCGTTTTCATCCTCCTTTTTTTCGTTTTCACTCGGAGGCGGATGTTATAATAAGGCGCTTTTAATAAATTTGCTCTATTAAAAAAAGCCTGTACATACCCGTTATCAGATATATCATGAAACGAACATGCAAAACGGCTTGCGCCAAAGAGTTATGAACATGCTGTGAGTTCTATGTTACCGAAATGTTAAAAATTAAATAATGTACACATAAAAGAATTTCTTGGAGAAGATAGTGAAAATAATTGACGCAGTATAGTTTTGATTGCCAAAACTATACTGTTATATTAAAAATTTATTTGCGGATTTAAGGGTAAAGTTAATTATATTTAAATAAAAATTTATATGGAAGATTTATTTCGGAAAATCGAAGCAAATGTCGGACTCGGCAAAGACGAGGTTGTCAGATTGCTGTCGGTTGATACTGACAGCCGTGAATATTACCGGTTGCTGTATCTTGCGCGAAAACAGAGTGTGAGAGCTTTCGGAAAGACAGGTTACGTCTTTGCCCAAATCGGCATCAACGCCGAGCCATGCTCTATCAACTGCAAATTCTGTTCGATGGCGGCGGGGCATTACGCGCTGCCGGAAAAATGGAAAAAGAGTATTGACGAAATCGCCGAAGGAGCGAAACAGTTAGTCGCAGACCGTGCCAACGACATTTTCCTGATGACTACGGCCGACTATCCGGTAGCGGATTTTATTGCCGTGGGGAAAGCCGTTCGCGGATATATCCCTCCGGAAATCCGTTTTGTAGCCAATATCGGAGATTTCGACCTCCAGACCGCCTGCCTGTTGAAAGACGCCGGTTTTACGGGCGCATACCACATCGTGCGGATGCGCGAAGGTATCGACACGGGCGCTCCCGTCGCGCAACGGGTGAAAACGCTGGATGCAATACGCGACGCCGGACTGGAACTATACTACTGTGTGGAACCCGTCGGACCGGAACATTCGTATGATGAAATTGCCACCGAAATATTCCGGGCAAAAGATTACCGGGTGGAAGCGATGGCCGTCATGCGCCGCACACCCGTTGCCGGGACGCCGCTGTTTCATTACGGCGCCATCACGACGCCCGAATTGTGCAAAATCGCCGCCGTCGCTCACTTAGTCGTAAACCCGACACGCTCGATGAATGTGCACGAAGTGACCGAAATGTCCATCCTTGCCGGAGTCAACCAGCTATATGCCGAAGCCGGCGCCAATCCGCGCGATACGGACGACAATACCGAAAACAATCGGGGATACACCGTGCAAACAACCCGAAAACTGCTGGAAAACTCCGGATATATTATTGATACACTAAAAAAACAAATCACATGAACAGAGAATTTGTACTGGAACAATTTTCAAAAGGTTTTGA
>JAIROL010000127.1 GCA_031257565.1 Tannerella sp.
AACCTGCCCGAAAAAGAACGTTCGTGTCAGGTAAGAATCGAAAACTGTAAAGGTTTGACTTTTACAGGCAACTCGTGCCAGACCGGACGCGACGACGGCGGTAAAGGAAATTACACGCCGCAGTTCGGCATCCGGATAAAGAATAATGCGTACAGCATCATATCGTCCAATGCAATGTTCCGGGGATTCATCGAAAAACCATTTGACGACTTCGGCGAACACGGGCAGGATTTTATTTGTATCAATAATGTTTCATCCCCTTTCAGCATACCAAAATGAAAAAAAGTATTATCACGTGTTTTATTGCAGTCATGGCAATCGCATGTACGCAACAAACAGACAAACTTGACCTCTGGAATTCCAGACATCACGAATGTCGGGAGGAGTACTGAAAGAGCCTGTTTATTGTCGGTACGGCATCCGGCGTTCAGGTGACATGACTTGTATGGAGGCGTTCAATCGGAACACGGGAACTTCTCATAATAAGATGTAAAGGGAAAGGCTATAAACGGAAGAACCGTGAAGGCTGAAAGTACCGAAGCTTATGAAGGGGGACGGACTACTTCGCAGTAACCCAAAGAAACAGGACAGGAAAGTTGTTGCCGTTGGATTTGGGAAAACCGATGCAGGTAAACGCCATTCAGGTGAATTTTGCCGACCACGATTTTACATTGAAAGCAAACAAGTCGTATGCCAATTATATCAGGCAACAAGCTACATCATTCGCTGGGGTGTAAAGAAAGATCAATTGAAAAATACTACAATGATTATGAGTAATAACTTTATAGAAGCAGGATATTTCAATCTTGATTCGGAATATTTTTTCTCTATAGATTCATTCAATGAAAATGGTATCACAAAAGGAACGGAGGTTTTTTCCGTAAAGTAACGACTATAACAAATTTAATTCTAATTGCACAAATTTGTTTTTTGATATTATCTTTTTTTGAAAAATATGTATTTATTATGGAAAAATGTTTTTATCTTTGTGTGTTCGCACACAGATGAGATTGTAACAATAATAAATAATAATGGTTTAACTAATAAAATGAATGTCATGAAAGTCTTATTGAAATCAGCAGTTTGTTCTTTGCTTATGTTATGCGCCTGTACGCCAAGCGACGGGTGGACGGATTTGTTTAACGGCAAGGATTTTACAGGGTTTAATCAATTGAATGGAGAAGCGCCGTTTCGCGTAGAAGATGGCATACTTATCGGAAAATCGGTCAAAGACCAGCCGAATAGTTTTATGGCTACGGAACAAGACTACGGGGATTTTATTTTAGAATTTGATGTTTTATGCGATTCTTCCCTTAATTCGGGGGTGCAGTTTCGTAGCGAAAGCAGGCCTGATTATAACAATGGCCGCGTGCATGGTTATCAGTGTGAAATAGATCCGTCGGATCGCGCATGGAGCGGGGGTATCTATGACGAGGCGCGTCGCGGGTGGCTTGTCACGCTGCAGGGGAACGAGCCGGGACGCTCGGCCTATAAAAAAGACGACTGGAATCACTATCGTATAGAGGCATTCGGAGATACGATACGAATCTGGCTGAACGGAGTTAATACGGCAAATTTGCTTGATAATACCACCCTCAAGGGATTTATTGCTTTTCAGGTTCATGCGATCGGAAAAAATGATTCGAAGGACGGAAAAGAGATTAAATGGAAAAACATCCGTATCATGACCGATAATATTAATAATAATCTGATGCAGGGTACGTTGATTCGGGAAGTGAACAGGATACCGAACACGCTTTCTTCGAAAGAAAGCGCCGACGAATGGAAACTTTTGTTTGACGGCAAGACTTCGGCCGGATGGCGCGGCGCTCATAAAGAAGCATTTCCGGATAAAGGCTGGAGAGTCGAGAATGGCGAAATGACCGTATTGCGTTCTGACGGCGGCGAATCCGCAAACGGAGGCGATATTGTGACGGTGGATGAATATTCGGCATTCGAATTGAGCCTTGAGTTTAAGATCACCGAAAGAGCAAACAGCGGGATCAAATATTTTGTGACCGAAGGAGAAAAGCAAAAAGGATCCGCTTATGGACTCGAATATCAGATTCTGGATGACGCTCGTCATCCGGATGCGAAACTCAGTACATCAGTAGAGGGTAGCCGCACATGCGCCGGCCTTTATGATATGATTAAGCCTCAGAACAAGCGATTTAATGGCGTGGGGCAATGGAATCTGGCCGTAATCAAAGTCTTTCCCGATAATCATGTAGAGCATTGGCTGAACGGATTTAAAACGCTGGAGTATGAGCGTTGCTCGGACGCCTTTCGGGAACTGGTAAAAGGCAGTAAATATGCCGCTAAAGCATATAATCTAAATGGTCGCTTCGGCGAAGCGCCGAAAGGCCGTATACTTCTGCAGGATCATGGAGACGAAGTTTCGTTCCGTAGTATTAAAATCAAAGAAATGAAATAATCGCCCAAAAAAATATCTTATATATTTGTGGGTTAATATTTATTTATTATCTTTGCAGTCGATTAAGAAAGAGTGAGGATGAAGGGGAGCGGGGCGTTCCCCTTCTTTTGTAAATATGGTAGAGAAAAACGTTATAAATAGTTTGGTCGAGGACAAATTGAAAGGAACAGATTATTATCTGGTGGATATTTCCGTAAGCCCGGACAATTTGATCTCGATAGAGATAGATAATGATCAAGGCGTTAACATAGATGATTGCGTCGTATTGAGCCGTTATGTGGAGGAGCGTCTTGATCGGGAAAAGGAAGATTTTGAACTTGAAGTCGGTTCATCAGGTATTACATCGCCGTTTAAGATTGTGCGTCAATACTTGAAGAATATCGGTAATGAGGTTGAGATGCTGTTGAGGAGCGGGATAAAGCTTACAGGTATTCTGAAGGCAGCCGATGATAACGGCGCGACAATAACGATTGAAAAGAAGGTGAAAACCGCCGATTCAAAGCGAAAAATGACGGTTTGGGAAGAACAGACCTATTCATACGATGAAATAAAATATACAAAATATTTAATTAGATTTTAAAAAGCTATGGCGAGGAAAAAAGAAGAAACAATCAGCATGATTGATACATTGGCGGAATTTCAGGATCTTAAAAATATTGATAAGGAAACGATGATCAATGTGTTGGAGGAATCGTTTCGCAATGTGATTGCCAAAATGTTCGGCACAGATGAAAATTATGATGTTATTATAAATCCGGGAAAAGGAGATTTTGAAATCTGGCGTAACCGTACGGTTGTACCTGATGGCAGCCTGGAAGATTCTAATTTGCAGGTTGTATTGAGCGAAGCTCGTGAAATGGATCCGGATTGCGAGGTTGGAGAAGAAGTGACGGACGAAGTTTATTTTGAAAAATTCGGTCGCCGCGCTATTTTAAACCTGCGCCAGACGCTTGCTTCTAAAATTCTGGAACTACAGAAAGACAGTCTTTTTTCCCGCTATAAAGAGCATGTCGGAACAATCGTTTCTGCCGAAGTTTATCAGATTTGGAAAAAGGAAATTCTTTTGCTGGATGATGACGGTAATGATTTGCTGCTTCCTAAAACAGAGCAGATACCCTCGGATTTTTTCCGCAAAGGAGAAACGGTTCGCGCTGTGATTAAGGATGTGATAAATGAAAATAATAATCCCAAAATTATTTTATCCCGTACCAGTAATCTTTTTCTGAGACGTTTGTTTGAACTTGAAGTACCGGAGATCAACGATGGACTTATTACGATAAAAGCGATAGCCCGCATCCCGGGCGAACGTGCGAAGATTGCGGTGGAATCATACGATGATCGCATAGATCCGGTGGGCGCCTGCGTCGGTATGAAAGGTTCGCGTATACGAGGCATTGTTCATGAGCTACGTAATGAAAATATCGACGTTATTAATTATACGTCAAATGTTTCTCTTTTTATTCAACGCGCGTTGAGTCCGGCAAAAATATCTTCTATTCATGTGAATGGAGAAGAAAAAAGCGCAGAAGTTTTTCTTCGCCCCGAAGAAGTCTCGCTGGCAATCGGTAAGGGAGGTATGAATATCAAGCTGGCTTGTATGCTTACCGAGTACAGGATTGATGTGTTCCGCGATATTGATGACGCAGACGAAGAAGATATTTATCTTGATGAATTTGTCGACGAAATAGACGGATGGGTGATCGATGCGCTGAAAGCTTTGGGTTGCAATACGGCAAAAGCTGTTCTGGCAATGTCTCCTGAAGATATTATAGAGCGTGCAGACCTTGAAGAACAGACGGTTAGAGATGTATTCCGTATCTTATCGGCCGAGTTTGAAGACGGACGTAACGAAATATCCGTAAAGGAAGATGCGCCGGAAGAATAACATGGATGCAGTTGCTACTACTGCAGGTAAAGAGATAAAAGGAAAATAAAGATTAAGATATATATGCCTGTAAAATTAAACAAAGTAATTAAAGACTTGAATGTGGGGCTTTCTACGGTCGTAGACTTTTTGAACAAGAAAGGCTATGAGGTTGAAAGTAATCCCAATGCCAGAGTTTCTGATGAACAATACGATTTATTGGTAAAAGAATTTGGTAATGGGATTGTGCCGCAAAAAGAAAAGAAGATCATCAGACCTGTAGTTGATGAAGCGTATTCGAAAGAGAAGCAAAAAACGCAGGAAATAGAAGAAATAAAAACGGAAATTCCGGAAGATATCAAACCCAGAATAATAACAAAGGGGAAGATTAATCTGGAGGAAAGAACGTCGAAAGTAAAAATTTTTCCTTTTAAACCGGAGAATATTTCTTACGAAGAAAAACTTCCGGTCGTAGATAAAAATATAAAAGAGCCGGAAGTCGAAAGTGAAAAAATTAACGTGGATTTTCCTGTTGACGAACCTGAGGTTAAGAGAGAAGAGGTAATAAAGGTTGCACCTGTCGGAAAAACAGAACCGGAAGAGCTCGTCGAAAAAAGTCTTCCTGAAATTCCGGTCGAGCCTGTGATTGAAAAGAGCGATGAAGAACCGAAATCAGAAGACGGATCAGGGTCTGAGCCGTCTTCGAAAGTAGAAGAGCAACTAACTCCTGTAAAAGAGGCTGAGACTGATATAAAGGGAGAAGGAGCTGAAAAAAAACCGTTCCGTCTGAACAAGACTCAGATCGAATCGAACATCAAAGTTACCGGAAAGATCGATCTTTCCGCAATCAATCAGGCAACAAGTCCGCGAAAGAAAACGAAAGAGGAGAAAAAACGAGAACGCGAGGAACGTCGTGGAAAAATGATCGGGCAGCGAAAACCTCTACCTCAATCTTCTTTGCAGACAGAGAAGAAGACGATCAGCGGAACATCTGCGGATAGTAATAATAAGCAAAAACGTAAACGTATCAGAAAAGATCGTGTCGATATCAATAATACGCCCGGAACAAATATCCGTCGTGAAGATCGTAGTAAACAACAACGACCGTCGCAACAACGCCCAAAACGTCCTGTTCGGGTGGAAGTGAACGAGGAAGATGTACAAAAGCAGGTGAAAGAAACGCTGGCGCGTCTGACAAGTAAAAATTCAAAAGGAAAAGCGGCTAAGTATCGTCGTGAAAAACGTGATGCTGCGGCGCATCGTGAGCTGGAACTTCTCGAAGAAGAAAGACGTGACAGTAAAGTGTTGAAACTAACGGAGTTTGTTACGGCAAACGATCTTGCCAGCATGATGAATATACCTGTTACGCAGGTTATATCAACTTGTATGAGTATAGGTATTATGGTATCCATAAATCAACGTCTTGATGCGGAAACAATTAATATTGTGGCGGAAGAATTCGGTTATACGACCGAATATGTCAGCGCGGATGTAGCGGAAGCTATTGCCGTAGAAGAAGATAAAGAAGAAGATAGGGTATCCCGTCCGCCGATTGTAACGGTAATGGGACATGTCGATCATGGTAAGACTTCTTTACTTGACAATATTCGTAAGTCGAATGTCATTGCCGGCGAAGCCGGAGGTATTACCCAGCATATCGGCGCATACAATGTGAAATTGCCGGATGGACGCCGTATTACATTTTTGGATACGCCTGGTCATGAGGCGTTTACTGCGATGCGCGCACGTGGCGCGCAGGTAACCGATATTGCTATTATTATCGTCGCGGCAGATGATAACGTGATGCCTCAGACGGTGGAAGCTATTAACCATGCTTCTGCAGCGGGCGTTCCTATCGTATTTGCAATCAACAAGATCGATAAGCCGCATGCTAATCCGGAAAAAATAAAGGAAGAACTGGCTACTATGAATTATCTGGTAGAAGACTGGGGCGGAAAATATCAAAGCCAGGAAATCTCTGCAAAACAGGGTGTTGGCGTGCCGGAATTGCTGGAGAAAATCCTTTTGGAAGCAGAAATGCTGGACCTGAAAGCCAATCCGGAGCGTCGCGCTACGGGCTCGATCATTGAGTCGTCACTGGATAAAGGACGTGGATTCGTTTCAACCGTATTGGTAAGTAACGGAACATTGAAACAGGGAGACGTAGTACTGGCCGGCACGCATTACGGACGCGTGAAAGCAATGTTTAACGAGCGTAATCAGCGAATAGAACAGGCAGGTCCTTCCGCGCCGGCAACTATTCTTGGACTAGACGGCGCGCCGCAGGCCGGCGATACGTTCAATGTATTGGAAACAGAGCAGGAAGCGCGTGAGATTGCTACCCGTCGCGAGCAATTACAGCGCGAGTTGGGGCTTCGTACACAGAAGCGTTTCGGGCTGGAAGAATTGGGACGTCGTCGTGCGTTGGGTAATTTCCATGAGCTGAACCTGATCGTGAAAGGAGATGTGGATGGCTCTGTCGAAGCCTTGTCGGATTCGTTAATAAAGTTATCTACAGAGGAGATACAGGTGAATGTTATACACAAAGCCGTAGGTCAGATCTCGGAATCGGATATTTCGCTTGCAGCTACGGCGGATGCTATTATTATCGGCTTCCAGGTGCGTCCTTCTTCGCAGGCGCGTCGTTTTGCGGAAAATGAAGGAGTGGAAATCCGTTTGTATTCTATCATTTATGACGCAATAAATGACGTGACGGATGCAATGGAAGGTTTGCTGTCGCCTGAAATTCGCGAGGATATATGCGGAGAAGTTGAAGTATTGCAAGTGTTTAAGATCTCCAAAGTCGGAACGATTGCCGGATGTATCGTGAAGGAGGGTAAGATCAAACGTACGAATAAAGTGCGCGTAATCCGTGCCGGTATTGTTGTGCATACGGGCGATTTGGGTTCGTTAAAACGCTTCAAGGACGAAGTGAAAGAAGCCGTTACAGGTCAGGATTGCGGTATCTATATCAATAATTACAACGACGTTCAGGTTGGAGACGTCATTGAACCGTTTGATCAGGTAGAGATAAAGAAAACATTATAAAAAAAAATAGAATGAATTGGTTGGACATTGTTATTCTCTGTCTTGTCGGAGCAGGATTGATAAAAGGTCTATTTGACGGAATGATCAGACAGGTGGTTGCGCTTGGCGCTCTGATTATAGGTATATATCTTTGTTCCGGAGCCGCAGAATGGTTACGCGGCTATTTAATGCAACTGAACTGGTTTCCGCAACAGGGGGTTTTCCTGACAAGTTATTTTCTGGGATTCGTTTTGATTGTCGGGGTCATCTTGCTGGCAGGACGTATCATTCACAATCTGGTAAGCGTTACGCCGTTAAGTATATTTAATCATATAATAGGCGGATTGCTGGGGTTTGTATTGATGGTCCTGTTTATAAGTTTTCTGTCGAATGTAATAGAGGCGCTTGATAATAACTCTGTTATATTATCGCGGGAAGTAAAGGTAGAATCGCGTTTTTATGAAACAATAAGAAATATTATACCGACAATCTTTCCCGGAAATTTATTCGAATTAAAAATCTGACAGGGGGTCGGGTCATGGAAGAACAAGATAATCTGTTAAATGAAGTAACTTCCGGCGAATATAAATATGGCTTCACGACTGATGTGGAGACTGAGGTTATTCGTAAAGGACTGGATGAAGATATCATACGTATTATTTCACAGAAGAAAGAAGAACCTTCCTGGTTACTTGACTTTCGTCTGAAAGCGTTTCGTCGCTGGCAGACCATGGATATGCCTTCCTGGGCTCATTTGGATATTCCTGCTATTGATTATCAGGATATTATTTATTATGCCGCCCCAAAGAAAAAAGAAAGTCCTGAAAGTCTTGATGAAGTAGATACGGAGTTATTGAAGACTTTTGATAAGTTGGGAATTCCGCTTTATGAGCAAAAAATATTAAGCGGAATGGCTGTTGATGCGGTTATGGATAGCGTTTCCGTAAAAACGACATTTAAAGAAACGCTTGCTGAAAAGGGTATTATATTCTGTTCGTTCAGCGAAGCTGTTAAACATCATCCGGATCTTGTCCGGAAATATCTCGGCAGTGTGGTTGGCTATCGCGATAATTTTTTTGCGGCGCTCAATTCGGCGGTTTTTTCGGACGGTTCTTTTGTTTATATACCCAAAGGCGTGCGTTGCCCGATGGAGTTAAGTACCTACTTTCGCATCAATGCGGCAAATACCGGGCAGTTTGAAAGAACGCTTATTGTTGCAGACGACGATTCCTATGTCAGTTATCTGGAAGGATGTACGGCTCCTATGCGCGATGAGAACCAACTTCATGCCGCTATTGTTGAAATAATCGTAAATGAACATGCGGAGGTTAAGTATTCAACTGTCCAGAATTGGTATCCCGGCGATAAGAACGGAAAGGGAGGTATCTATAATTTTGTGACAAAACGGGGACTTTGCCGAGGCGAGGGTAGTAAGATATCATGGACCCAGGTGGAAACCGGTTCTGCTATAACCTGGAAGTATCCTTCATGTATACTGGCCGGAGATAACTCCGTAGGAGAGTTTTATTCCGTGGCGGTCACAAATAATTATCAGCAGGCAGATACCGGAACAAAGATGATACATCTGGGTCGTAATACGCATAGTACGATTGTCTCCAAGGGAATATCGGCCGGACATAGTCAGAATAGTTACCGTGGTCTGGTAAAAATTTCCCCACGCGCCGAAAATGCACGTAATCATAGCCAGTGCGATAGCTTATTATTGAGTTCGACATGTGGGGCGCATACCTTCCCGTATGCGGATATACAGAATGAAAGCGCCGTCGTGGAGCACGAAGCTACGACCTCGAAAATAAATGAAGATCAATTATTTTATTGTAATCAGCGCGGAATAGATACGGAAAAGGCGGTAAGCCTTATTGTCGGCGGCTATGCTCGCGAAGTAATGAACAAACTTCCGATGGAGTTTGCCGTTGAGGCGCAGAAGCTTTTAGCTATTTCATTGGAAGGAAGCGTTGGATGAAGCCAATCTGTTTCCGGAGGCTTAGTTTCTGAAACAGATGAATGATAAACGATTATTTGCAGATGGAAAATATACTGTTAGAAATAAAGAATTTACATGCCTCGATAGAAGGTAAAGAGATATTAAAAGGAATCGATCTTACGGTTAAAGCCGGAGAAGTTCATGCCATAATGGGGCCTAACGGCTCAGGCAAAAGCACGTTGAGCAGCGTCCTTGTCGGAAATCCGGCTTTTACCGTGACGGAAGGTACGGTGATGTATAAAGGAAAAAACCTGTTGGACAGGACGCCCGAAGATCGTAGTCGCGCCGGTATATTTCTTAGTTTTCAATATCCGGTGGAAATACCGGGGGTGAGTATGGTTAACTTTATGCGTGCAGCCGTGAATACTCATCGCGAATACTGGGGGGAGGAACCTGTTTCGGCAACGGACTTTCTGAAGATGATGCGCGATAAACGTAAACTGGTAGAAATGGATAGTAAGCTGACAGGTCGTAGCGTAAATGAAGGTTTTTCCGGAGGAGAAAAAAAACGCAATGAGATTTTTCAAATGGCAATGCTTCATCCGTCGCTTTCCATTCTTGACGAAACGGACAGCGGCCTTGATATAGACGCTTTGCGTATTGTTGCCAATGGGGTAAATAAACTTAAAACCCCTGATAACGCGATGATGGTCATTACGCATTATCAGCGCTTACTGGATTATATAAAGCCGGATGTGGTACATGTTTTATTTAAGGGACGGATTGTGAAAACGGCAGGTTCGGAGTTGGCTCTGGAACTGGAAGAGAAAGGTTACGACTGGTTGAAGGAGGAGAACGCTCGATGAATGCGGAGAAACAATATATAGAAATCTTTTCGGAATGCAAAGATGTGATAAGGCGGCATGCGCCCGAATGTATGAACGTTGTACGAACACAGGCGTTTACTGATTTCGAATATAAGGGATTTCCTTCTTTGAAAGATGAAAATTTTCGTTATACGGACGTCTCGCAGGCTTTTGCTCCTGATTACGGACTTAATTTGAATCGCCTAAAGACATATATCAATCCGGCGGAGATTTTTCGTTGCGACGTTCCCAATATGAGCGCTCAATTGTTTTTTGTCGTTAACGATTCGTTTAATGAAGATATATTGCACGAATCATTACTGCCGGAAGGCGTTTATGCAGGAGGAATGAAATCTTTTGCGGAGCGTTATCCGGATATATTTTCACAATATTACAGTAAGATAGCAAAGACGTCGGAAGATGCGGTTGTAGCGCTTAATACAATGTTTGTTCAGGATGGGTTTGTTCTTTATGTCCCTCGCGATATAAAGGTTGATCGAACCATCCAGCTGGTGAATCTTATCCGGAGTCAGGTCGATATTATGGCGAATCGTCGTATCCTGGCGATCATGGAACCCTGCTCGGAAGCTCGACTTTTGGTTTGCGATCATAGTATGGATGACGTAAGAAGCCTGACAACGCAGGTCGTTGAGATTTATGCGGGAGAGGGAGCTTATTTTGATTATTATGACCTGGAAGAAAGTACTGTTTCGACAACCCGTTTTTCTTCCTTGCATGTTGAACAGGCGGCTTTGTCTAATGTATTGATTGACGGCATTACTTTGAATAACGGACTTACGCGTAATAATTATAGTATATCTCTTAACGGGGAAGGCGCAGAAGCGATTCTTTGCGGTATGGCTGTTCTGGATAAAAATCAGCAGGTGGATACATATACTCATATTACGCATGCAGTACCGCAATGCAGGAGTACCGAATTATTTAAAAACGTCCTTAATGATCATTCTGTCGGAGTGTTCAGCGGACGGATATTAGTCAAAGAAGACGCTCGGAAAACAGAAGCCTGTCAGACAAACCGTAATATGTGTATGACGCGTGAAGCGCGTATGTACAGTAAGCCACAGCTTGAAATTTATGCTGACGACGTAAAATGTTCGCATGGGATGACTACGGGACAGCTTGATGAACAGGCCCTGTTTTATATGCAGAGTCGCGGTATATCGCGTGAAGAAGCGAAAATGTTGTTAAGTGTTGCATTTACTTCCGACGTGATTGAAAATGTACGTTTGGAGCCATTGAAAGACCGTCTTCATTATCTGATCGAAAAACGATTCCGCGGAGAACTGGCCCAGTGTGCAGGCTGTGGGGTTTGTAAATAGATATTATCTCTATACCTGTTCAGGAAAATAAAGTCAAAAGAAAATTTATTTTCTTTTGACTTTATGCTTGATTTGCATTATCTTTGGGCGTGTTTTGGAATAATTGTAAATCTAAATAATGTAGCAATGAAAAATCAGTATCTTTTAGGAGTTGTTGCGATGATGTTTGTCTTTTTGCAATCTGTTTGCGGACAAGCCAAATACGTGTTTTTTTTTATCGGCGACGGTATGGGTATTAATCAGGTAAATATAACAGAGGCTTATCTTTCTTCCCTGAAAGGGGAGAGGGGTTCCGCTTCACTATTGATGACCCGGTTCCCGGTAGCATCCATGGTTGCCACTTTTTCGGCGAATGCGGATGTGACCGATTCGGCTGCGTCGGGGACGGCATTGGCGACGGGAACGAAAACAAATAATGGTTATATTGGAGTCGATCCGGAACTGAAACGGTTGGAGTCAATAGCGGAAAAAGCTAAAAAAGCGGGAAAGAGAGTCGGGATTACTTCTACCGTTCCTGTGAATCATGCAACTCCGGCCGCGTTTTACGGACATCAGAAGAGACGTAACATGTATTATGAAATAGCCCGGGATTTGCTCTTGTCGGATTTTGATTTTTTTGCCGGAGCGGGTCTTTATAACCGTGATATTTTGTATGATAAAACAAAAGTCCCGGATATTTATCCGCAAATAGAACAGGCAGGATATACAATATCAAAGGGTTATGACGACTTTAAAGCGAATGCCGGAAAATCAAAGAAGGTCTTGCTTGTTCAGAAAAACTGGGAGGAAACGGGAGGTATACCTTATGCTATTGATCGTACGGATGAAGATCTCACATTGAAGCAAATAACGGAAGCCGCTATTGATGCGCTTACAAGAGATAATAAGAAAGGATTTTTTCTGATGCTTGAGGGCGGACGTATCGATTGGGCAGCGCATGGCAATGATGCGGCTACAGTAATAAAAGAAGTGATAGATATGGATGACGCGGTGAAAGTAGCCTATGAATTTTATAAGAAACATCCGAAAGAAACGCTGATTGTGATCACGGCTGATCATGAGACCGGAGGGCTGACTGCAGGTAGAGGAGGTATGAATATAGGCGTGCTGCAATATCAAAAAACGTCGCAGGATAAACTGACGGAACGAATTAATGAACTGTATGCATCTAAAAAAGGAAACGTTGCGTGGGATGATGTTAAGAACCTGTTGATCGAAACGATGGGTTTTTGGGAAAATGTTCCGGTTAGCTGGAAGCATGAAAAAATACTGCGCGATGCTTTTGAAGAAACACTGGCTAAAAAACGCGACATAAAAGATCATAATCTTTATGCGGATAATTCGCTACTTGCCGCAAAAGCAAAGCAGGTAATGAATGATGTGGCTAAGCTTGGATGGTCGACAGGCTCTCATTCCGCTGATTTTGTACCGGTATTTGCTATCGGAGCGGGACAGGAATTATTTATGCGTAAGATGGATAATACGGATATTCCTAAGAATATAATGAAAGCGGCTAATTATTAATTTTTTATATAAATCTGACGTCAGTTATTCTCCGCGCCGGCAAATTCCATCAGGTAAGATTTGATGAAACCGTCAATTTTGCCGTCCATAACGCCGTTAACATCGGACGTCTGATAATTTGTACGGTGATCTTTTACGCGACGGTCGTCAAATACATAGCTGCGTATCTGGGAGCCCCATTCAATTTTCATTTTACCGGCTTCAACCTTAGCCTTTTCCGCCAGCCGATGCTGCATTTCCTTGTCATAGAGGATTGAACGTAATTGACGCATGGCATTTTCGCGATTTTTGGGTTGGTCCCGCGTTTCGGTATTTTCAATGAGAATTTCCTCTTCCTCTCCTGTATGCGGGTCTTTATACTGATAACGCAGACGTACGCCGGATTCGACTTTGTTGACATTCTGCCCTCCGGCGCCGCTGGAGCGGAACGTATCCCATGATATGTTCGCCGGATTGATATTTACCTTGATTGTATCGTCTACAAGCGGCGTGACGAATACGGACGCAAAAGAGGTCATACGTTTTCCCTGCGCATTATAGGGGGATACGCGAACGAGACGATGTACTCCGTTTTCCCCTTTCAGGTAACCATAAGCATAGTCGCCTTCTATCTGTATCGTGACCGTTTTAATTCCGGCTTCATCGCCTTCCAGCAGGTTGCTTATTGTAACTTTATAATGATTGGATTCGCCCCAACGCATATACATACGCATCAGCATGGACGCCCAATCCTGACTTTCCGTACCTCCGGCGCCTGAATTAATTTTCAATACGCATCCCATCTGGTCCGCTTCTTCACGAAGCATATTACGGAATTCCAGACTTTCAATTAATTCTTTTGTTTTTGCATAAGCGGTATCAACTTCCTCTTCGCTTGTTACGCCTTCCTTTGCATACTCGAAAGCGAGATTGAGTTCTTCTGTCGTATCATGTACTTCTTTGTAGAGCTCAATCCATTTTTTCAATCCCTTTACAATTTGCATTTGCGCTTCGGCGCGTTTTGCGTCTTCCCAAAATGCGGGATCCTGTGTTCTTAATTCTTCTTCCTCCAATTGGACGGTCTTAGCGTCGACGTCAAAGATACCTCCTCAACGCCAGCTCGCGTTCCAACAAGTCTTTTAGTTGGTCTGATGTAATCATTATTGGTATTTTATATATTATTTTTAAATCTTAGTTTAGGATACAAAATAACGGCATTATTCTGAAACATTTTTTGTTTCCACATATATTTTTGCTTTTTCCAGGGCCTCATGTATGTTCCTGCAGATATACTCGCCTCCGATTTTTTTATCCATCCCGCTTTTTATCAGTACAGTCCGCACTTTTTCGTTTACCCCGGAGAGTATAACCTGTATATTTTCTTTTGCAGACAGACGGCACAGACTTTCCAGATTATGCAGTCCGGTGGAGTCCATAAACGGAACTTTGCGCATACGAATGATACGAGCTTTGGGCGTGTCTCTCATTTGTTTCATGCACTCGTCGAACTTGTTGGCGACGCCAAAGAAGAACGGACCGTCGATTTCATAAACCTCTATCCCGAAGGGTATATCAAGCGATTCGTTGTCATTTGCTAATTCGCTTTCGTTTGACAAGTCGATTTTTTCTTTTGATACCGACACTTGCGTAGTTTCCATTATACGGCGCATGAATAGGATCATAGCTAATAATAATCCTATTTCTATTGCAATCGTAAGGTCGAAAATCACAGTAAGGAGAAATGTCACCAGTAAAACGACTACGTCGCTTCTGGGGTTTTTCAGTAGCGAACGGAAAGTGCGCCACTCGCTCATGTTGTATGAAACGATAATCAAAACGCCTGCCAGGCACGCCATGGGTATATGTTTTGTCAGAGGGCCTAGAAAGAGTAAAATCAGCAACAAGACAATGGCGTGTATGATTCCCGCTATGGGCGTGCGTCCGCCGTTATTAATATTGGTCATGGTGCGTGCAATAGCTCCCGTTACCGGGATACCTCCGAATATCGGAACGACGATATTTGCGGCCCCTTGAGCGATAAGCTCTGTATTTGAGTCGTGCTTTTTTCCGGTAACCCCGTCGGCAACAGTGGCAGAAAGCAATGATTCGATAGCGCCAAGCAGCGCTATTGTAAAGGCAGACGGTAATAACCGGTTAATCGTTTCTATATTGATGGGAATCGTTTCCGGGCCGGGCAGGGATGCGTTGATCTCGAATCTGTCGCCGATCGTTTCTATCCCCGTCATACCGAGGTATGTACGCATCAGATAGACTATGATTGTCATTATAATGATAGCAATCAGTGAACCCGGGATTTTTTTTGATATTTTCGGCGTCAGAATAATTATGCCAATGCTGACAATACCGATGAGTAGCGACTGCCATGACATGGTCGTTATATGTTGGGCATAAACAATCCATTTGGATATGAAGTCTCCCGGAATCTTATCGATGGTCATGCCAAATAAATCTTTCATCTGCGTCGTGAAAATAGTAAGAGCTATGCCGCTTGTGAAGCCTACAACGATGGGGTAAGGAATAAATTTTATAATCGTCCCTAATCTTAGCGTCCCCATTAATACAAGTAGCATACCGGCGAGGAATGTGGCAATAGCCAGCCCTTCTATACCGAAATTTTGTATTATGCCATATACAATGACGATGAATGCTCCTGTCGGCCCTCCTATCTGGACCGAACTTCCTCCGAGAAACGAGACTATAAATCCCCCGATTATAGCTGTAATCAGGCCTTTCTCCGGACTAACGCCCGATGCTATACCAAATGCTATTGCCAAAGGTAAAGCGACAATACCCACGATAATACCTGCCATTAAATCGCTCAGGAATTTCTCTTTAGCGTATGATTGAATAGACCGAAATAGTTCGGGCTTGAAATCCGGTACAATCTTCATTATGAGAATTATATGTTAAAAACGATGCAAAGTTACAAAAAAGTCATTAATTCTATCAATAACAGCATAGATATTATTGATACGGAAAAATAGAGGAAACCGGTTTTTTTGCGTTATATTTGTAGCATAAAAAAATAATTTAATTGAATTTAAATTTTATAGAGTTATGAGAAAGTTATTTGGTTTATTAATATTATTAATATTTTTAATTATGGGAGCAAATGTTCAAAATGGTAGCGCAAAGGAATTTGAATTATTTAAATTGCCTTATGAGAGTAATGCATTAGAACCGGTAATAAGCAAGCAAACGGTTGAATTTCATCATGGTAAGCACGTTCAGGCTTATGTCGATAACCTGAATAACCTTAAAAAAGGAACTCCTTTTGAAAATTTATCATTGGAAGATATAGTGAAATATTCAGATGGAGGTATATTTAATAATTCCGCTCAGGTCTGGAATCATGAATTTTATTTTTATACATTTTCTCCGAATGGCGGCGGCGAGCCTTCAGGAGCGCTGGCGGAGGCTATAAAAACGCAATTCGGGAGTTTTGAGGATTTCAAAAAAGAATTTAATGCGGCGTCTGTAGCCTTGTTTGGTTCCGGTTGGGCATGGGTAGCTAAAGATAAAAACGGAAAACTGGTTATTCTCAAAGAAAGTAATGCCGGGAATCCGCTTAAGGCCGGATTGGTTCCGCTTATCGGATTTGACGTTTGGGAACACTCTTACTACCTTGATTATCAAAATCGTCGTGCTGATCACATAAGCGCGCTTTGGAATATTATAGACTGGAAAGTTGTGGAAAAAAGATTTGAAAGTAAATAAACTTCCGGATAATAATTGAAATGAAAAATCCGCCTTCTCTACTGAGGGCGGATTTTTTAGTAAGAAAGATATTTAAATTTAAGTAACTATTCAGCCCTAGCTTTTGGAGCAAGAAAAAGAACAGCATAAACATTTTGAGAATTTTTGATAGTAGTATCAATAACAGATCGAATAATGGCGAAATCTTGTGCACCTTTTTC
>JAIROL010000131.1 GCA_031257565.1 Tannerella sp.
AAAGACAAGTTTGAAATTACGGAGATTTAAGTCCGCAGATTCTGAATTTTCTACATTATTTCATCCTTGATTTCCATGAAAAACTTTCTGTAAAGCGTAAACCAACAATAAACCAACAATAAAACAAAGTTAAATAAATGAAATTATGAAGAAAAAATTTATATCAAATGGAATTATTACCGTAATCAGCGGAATTTTTATCATTCCGGTTATCTGTATTGTGTTCATGTCGGGCGTCAGTTCGAAATCCGGCGAATTAACCCTTTCAAAAAGCGGAAAGGCGCTGTATTCGATTGTCCTTCCCGACAGTCCGACGCCGGTAGAATCGACTGCCGCAAATGAACTTAAAAAGTATCTCGACGAAATCACAGGCGCCGATTTTACGATTGTGAATGAATCGAACGCCAACAATGCCAAACCGCAAATCGTTGTCGGTAATTCTTTGCGTGCAAAAGAACTTCTTCCCGGAATAGATCCGGCACAACTGCCTTACGACGGCATCGTTATTGAGACGGCAGGGAAAAATATCGTCCTCGCCGGTCATCCCGTCCGCGGGACGCTTTATGCCGTCAATACTTTTCTCGAAGAGGCCGCCGGAGTACGCTGGTGGACTTCGACCGAATCGTTCGTTCCTGAAAACAAAAAACTGACGGTTCCCCGGTTGCATGTAAACTATGCACCCAGCCTGATTTACCGTGAAGCATTTTATAAAGATGCTTTCCATGATGAAAAGTTCGCGTCGCAAATGAAATGCAACGGCAATTTTGCAAGAGATTCCCCCGCGTACGGCGGCCACCACAAGTTTCAATACTTCGTCCACTCGTTTTATCCCATTTTGCCGCCGGAAACTTATTTTGACAAACATCCGGAATGGTATAGCCTCATTGACGGCAAACGCACGTTTCAAAACGCGCAACTTTGCCTTACCAATGAAGAGATGTGCAAACAGTTCATCATTAATGCGCTTGAAGCGCTTCATGAAAATCCGGACGCCGGCTTTATTTCAGTCAGTCAAAACGACTGTCACGGAGCCTGCCAATGCGACAAATGCCAGGCCATAGTCCGCGAAGAAGGCAGCGAGGCCGGACCGCTGATCCGTTTCGTAAACACGGTAGCCGAAGCCATTGAAAAGGAATATCCTGACCTCTGGGTGGAAACCCTTGCATACCAGTATACCCGCAAAGCGCCGTTGAAAGTCAAACCCCGCAAAAATGTAGTGATTCGCCTGTGCTCCATAGAATGTTCGTTCTCTCAACCGTTGGGCGAAAGCGAGCAGAACAAATCGTTTCGTGAAGACATGGAAGCATGGAGCAAAATAGCCGACAATCTGTTTGTCTGGAACTATGTGACCAATTTTTCTTCGTACATGCTGCCTCAACCCAACATCCATACGCTGGCCGGCGATATTCGTTTTTTTGTCCGGAACAATACCATCGGACTGTTTGAACAGGGCGATACCTATTGCGATGCAGGCGATTTCGTAAGGATGCGCAATTGGGTTATCTCACGCCTGATGTGGAATCCGGAGTTGGATGAAAACAGGCTGACAGATGAATTTCTTGCAGGTTATTACGGGGAAAAAGCAGCTCCTTTCCTTCGCAAATACTGGGATTTGTTGACGGCGTCATGCAGGGAATCCGGCATTTATCTGCGTTGCTACATGCATGCGACGGATGGCTGGCTAAGCGTTCCTGCCTACGCCGAAGCCGCCCGTTTGATGCAACAGGCCATTGCCGTCACAAAAGATGAAACGCAACGCAACCGGCTTCGCAGGGAAGAAATTCCGATAAAATATGTGTTGTTGCTTGAAAATGAACGGTTTAAGGCCTATGAGAAAGAAGCGGGAGGTTTGCCGTTCACGCTCCCGGATCCGGAAAAGGCGCTCGACGAATTTATGACGCTCCTCAGGGAATTTAACGTAACCATGGCATGGGAAGATTTCAGCGTCAGTCCCAATCATGTTTCAAGACTGGAACAAACGCTCCGCAGCAAATTATTTTCTGAACAAAAATGATTTGAAATGAATAGAATCCGGTTATTATTTTTTGGAGTTATCTTGTTTGCCTGTACCGGTAAACATTCGCTTGACGATTTCTCCTCCGGTAAGGAAAACGACGCAAACTTATCCTTAATCGTAAATGATTACAGTTTCAACGGTTACACCACGCACTGGCAGGATGTTTATCAGCGCCGTTACCGTTACGGGAATCTTTTCCGTATGAACGTGACCGATGTAGAAGCTGTTGTCCGGCAGGCTAAAGCCGATGCGGCCGAAGCGCTTGGTATTCCCGGATTGCGTCTTGAGGAAAGGTTTGTCAACGCCTTTTTAACAAAAGCCGGCGAATATCAGTCGCTGGAGAATCCAACCCTTGAAACGCTGAACGATGCCATAAACAGAGGAAATGTACTGGTTTTTACGGATGATTCTTCGGAAGTCGCAAAGATTCTCCTGAAAAAAAAGTCCGGCGGATTTTCAAAGGAGAATCTTGAAAACCATCAGGCTCAAGCAAAAAACTTTATGACCGCCAACGCCTTTCTTTTGGAAGCCGGCGACAGGTTGCTCTTTGTCGTCGCAGGTCCCGACTCCGGACAGCTTGCGCATTTTCGCTCTATTCTGGAAAATACGCGCAAACTGCTTTCGGAATATGACCTTAAAAGAGGCTGGTTCGGGGCGCAAACGCTCATCAAAAGCGTTACATGTACGCCGGGAACGCCCGTCGACGTCATCGGGAAAGGCTTGAATGAAGGCAATTCCTGGTTCGTTTTCGACGGCTACATGGAATTTCTGGCCGGAAAAGAAATAGAATCCTGGGCAAAAGAAAGCGGTTTACCCATAGTCGTTGACGCAGGTTTTCCGCCGGTTTATAATTGCACGGACTATGACGACCTGCAGGTGCAACTCATGTTTACTCCGCAGGACTGGATAGATTACGCCCGCAGGAAAAACGGGTATGTCTTCCGTCAGGTAAACGACAAAGAGGCCGATAATTTACCTTACGACGGTTATTTTGCCAATGCAGGCAATGCCCGGCAGATAAATGAAGAAGACAAGCCTTTTGTGATACGGACGGGAGACTTGTCGGGCGGAGCTACTTCATGCATGTACCTCTTTCACAAAAAAGACATGGTTTTTGACAGGGATCAAATTTGGCAGGCTGTCATGGAGCGACGGTCTATAGCCGTCACCGAGGGCGGATATGTCATGGGAGACGCGCTCTATCGCAATGCCATGCAATTGCTGTTCTTAGACAGAGATTATCTTGAAGAATATTTCGGCGACCGTATTAATCTTGAAACCGGTACGCAGGCAAACCGCATATTGCTGACCGTATCGAACTTTTATGACCATCCCGTCGAAGGCCGTCTGAAGATAAATATACCCGGGCAATTGGTTTTTTCAGAAAAAACGGATTTGAAAATACAATTACCGGCAGGAGCTTCAAAAGTCCTGAGTCTGGATGTCCAGCCCAAAGCTGAAGCAATGAATCGGAGGAATGTAGTCGCATTTACTTTCGAATGGGGAGGCGTTTCAGCCAAATCGACTGTGGCTCAACTGGAACTTCCGCCTGCCATCTCGGTGCATGAACTGCTGTATGGAACATCTTCGGGAATAAAATTTCCGGTAAGCGTCCATAATTTTACGAAACAGGATGAATTTCCCGTGAAAATCAGCGTAGCGGAAACAGGCGAACCGTCAAAACCGGTTTATGAAGCGGAACATAATATCCGGGTTGCTACGGGTGAATTTTGCGACACGGAATTTGATATACGTCTGCCTGCCGGGAAATATATTGTGACTGCCTCCGCTCTGGGACTTGAAGCAAAGACGCAATTAGGCATTGGAACCGCATCGGGCAAAGCCGCCGTTACGGAAATCGACCTGAACGGCGACGGCATACTGGAATACGTAATGGAAAACGGTTATGCCAAAGTCACGCTGCTGACCGTCGGCGCACGCGTGATAGAATATATAGTTAAGTCTAAGAACGACAACGTACTGTTCAAACTCTGGCCGGAGAAACCCGTAGACGATCGACGACCTTACCGTGACCGCGGTTTTTATCCTTACGGAGGTTTTGAAGATTTCCTCGGACAGCCTTCTATCGAGACACATAAAGTTTATGACGCCGTAGTAATCAAACCGGAAGGCGAGTATGTACAGGTGAAGATGACTGCCGGTTATTTCGGCAACGCCATCGAAAAAGTTTATACTCTCTATGGCGATTCGCCGTTGCTTGAAGCGCGTTTTGCTATGAGAATGATAAATCCCGAACTGAACGTAATCGGCCCGCAGCCTATCTACGAAGTGGGCAAGTCTCACGGACCGGAGGATGTATTCGTTATTCCCGAAAAAGACGGATTGCATGAATACCGGATGAGAACCGACCGTTATTACGGCAAGAAATTAGACCTGGCCGAAGGCTGGAACGCTGCTTACGATACAAAAGAAGACATAGCCTTTATCGGCGCTTACCCCGTTGAGCGGCCTTTATTCCTGCATTTATGGATGAATCACCCGTCCAATCCGGACGCCAATTATTTCTATGCCGAACTTCAACCATGGACGCCCCTGTTCATGAAAACAACCTCTTATTTTTCCTATTATATGTGGGCCGACGCCGGAAATTGGCAAAAGGCGCTGGATGCCCTCAGGGAAAGGAATCTGATAACAAAAAAATTAAATTAAATTGATACGAAGATGAACAAACTTGAATTTTTATTAATACTTTGTTTTCTGGGATTCGTGACGCCTGCACAGGCTAAAGACAATTCCGGCGTCCTTAAGATAAACAGTATTGAACTGGGCTATCCGCATCCGGCCGTCCCCTTTTACCATTTCAAAGCCGGTCTGGAATTGCCCGAAGCCTCCATGATTGAAATAGAGGCCGTTGTCGACGGCAGGAGCTTGAGGTTTGTCAACCTCTACAGCGGCGATATCCATGAGGAAGCCGGCAGGCCGGCAAATATCCATCGTCCGCCGTCGGGATACGCCCTTTCACAGGACAACACCCTGTACAAAACGCCCTGCATTACCGCATGGTTAAAATGGGAACCGGGTAAGACATACAGGATAGAGATAAAAGCACGACTGAAAAAATCGGTAAAACCATCGCCCGACGACAGGATTATTTCAGCCGTGTCCGATGTAAAAGCGCCGGAAGGCGTTGCCGTGTTCGACCCTGATTGGAAAGCTTATAAATCGGTTGTAGTGAGCGAAACGGCAGGTATTGGTCGCGAAAGCGAAACGGTAGAAGTCCTGTTGCCGTTCTATCCCGACGAGGTGACGGACCTGAAGCGCGAAATCCGCGTGATGGCCGTCAATCCGTCCGATTATAGCCTGTACGAAACGCCTTGCCAGGTCTTTGAAATCCGTAAATACGATGATAAAGACAGCCTGAATCCCTTAGAACCGGATCAGCCGAAACGACAAATTCCCCTGTGGATGCCGACCGTTACCTGCAAAGTCGCTTTCCTTGCCGATGTGCCGGCCAAATCAAGCAAGGTTTATTTGATTTATTATAATAACTCAAAAGCGCTTACAAAATCGTACCGGACAGATTTGCAGGTACAGGGCGAATTGCCGGGACTGTCGATAGATAACGACAAACTCAATATCGTCCTGCATCCCCAGTCGGGACATATAGACGAGATAACGCTGAAGACGCATCCCGGACATCCGCTGTTTCACCGCATGGAAACCAATGGCGCCATCCACTGGAACCCTGGCATTTATGCGCCTCCGCGCGCATGGACGCATACGGCAGACTGGAAACTCGAACAAAACATGTATTCTATCTCCGGTCCGGCGCTTGCTACCGGTGAATTTTGGGGACATCTGCGCAATATGTCGGAAGTGGACGCCTCCGTCCGTTATGAATTTTTCCCCGGTGCGCCGTACTTTTTCGCTACGACGGACATGCGCATCAACGAGACGGTTCAGTGCCTCGCCCTGCGGAATGCCGAAATTGTCCTGAAAAGGGAACTGATAACACATGCAGCCTGGTATGACGTCATTCGCGACCGTGTAATGACATACGACGTACTGCACATGGCCGATCTGACCGACTTAAAGATGGAAGCGGACGTCCCCTGGATTACGTTCTACAACGAAGAAACCGGCGTCGGCTTTGCAGGTATAAACCTTGAATATGCCAACGCTTCGCTCGAATCGAGGAAAAGCCTCCTTAATCCCTACATGTACATTACCGGAGGCCCCTGGATATACTGGACGCGGGCGCTCTCGCTGAGCTTTCTGGCGTCTAACATGCAACAGGTAATTCCCGCCGTAAAAGGAAGCCTGTTTCACGAGAAATGGGCTTACCTCGTCTATCAAATTGACGGTGAGACGCCCTATAAACCCGTGATTGAATGGACAAAACGCCTGACTAATCCGCTCAGGATACGTCTTGAGGAAGAAGTGGACGAAAGAGTGTCGCGAAGCCTCGTGGAAGTATATATGGACGAAGGCAAAAGCGGCTGGGAAGAACGGGAAACGGGAAATCACGGCCATACGGAACGATAAACGGTTAATCCTTTCATCGTTCACAAAACCCTTTCGTGCGAAGCAAATAGTTTAATTTTGTGCGGATTACGTTTTACCATAAAAATATATTGATATGAAGACAAAAAAAATGAATGAAAAACATGTTGTATTAATTTTATGCTGTTTTATGTTTATGAATATGATTTCATCCTGTAATAAAAATATCCGGATGGATGAAGATTTTGCAGGCGGCTTAGATCAGCAGATACCCGTCCTCGGATGGCACGGGCTTCCCGCATCGGGAGAATATGCCGGCGAGGTATATTATCGTGAAATGGCGGATGCCGGTTTTACCATAAATCTTCCGCTCGGAGGCTGGTCGGATTCGGAAGCGGAAACTTATTTCACGCTGCTTGACAGGGCGCAGTCTGTGGGAATAAAAATCATGATAAACTGGGAAGTAGTTAATTTTTTCACTCCCGGCGAAATGACGCGCCTCAAGGATCATCCTGCCGTAGCCGGTTATACCATCCGCGACGAACCGTCGGCAGGCGATTTTGAAAACCTGGCTGCTATCGTCCGCAAAATTCAGGCAATTGATACGGTTCATCCCTGCTATATCAACCTTTTTCCGAATTATGCGTCCGAACAGGCGCTGGGCGTTTCAGGCCCGAACGCTTACCGCAGGCATGTCCGGAAATTCATAGACGAAGTACCTGTTCCGATGGTTTCATTCGACCATTACTGCATTCTGGCGGACAAGGATAAAAACCGTTCCATAAGGCCGGAATATTACGAAAATCTCGAAATTATTGCCGACGAGAGCCGCAAGGCCGGCAAACCGTTCTGGGCGTTTGCCCTTTCTACCGCACACTGGGATTATCCCGTACCGACGCTTTCCGACCTGCGTTTGCAGGTATACAGCGATTTGGCGTATGGCGCGCAGTGTATTCAGTATTTCACCTGGCTTGATCCCTGTTGCGATCCGATGTGGGGAGAAGGGGCGGACGACAACGCTCCCATACGCATCGACGGCTCCAAATCGTCCATTTATTATACCGTACAGTCGATGAACAGAGAGATTAAAGCCCTGTCGAAAGTATTTCTCAACAGCAAAGCGCTTTGGACAGCCCATACGGGAAGCGTTCCGAAAGGATGCAAAAACCTGGATACGGCGCTGTTGCCCAAACAGGTAAAGTCTCTTGAAATATCCGATCCCGGCGCACTGGTCTCAATGCTCGAAAGAGGCAAAGACCTGTTTGTCGTTATTGTAAACCACGATGTCAACAGCGACGTCACTGTGCGGGTGAAAGGAGGCGCCGGATTAAGAATGGTAAGCAAAGTGGGGAAAATCATCGATGTGATCGAAGAGCAAACACTCTCGCCGGGAGACGTCACAATACTGTTTGCCAAAAAATAGTCTGCAATAAAAAACATATATGAATAGTTTTAACAAGAGATTTAGCCGTTTCTTTCGGCTGAACGAACTCAGGCGGAAATAACGACGATGATCGTTTTTTCCGATTTTCTTCAAATAGCCTGAGATTGAATAGCTATCAATCTCAGGCTATTCATTCCGCTTTATATCCTTTTACTGCCGCAATTTCCAGCACGGATCGGTTAATTGCCTTTCCGAGATCGTCGGCATTATCGCCGGATTTTTTCAGTTCGTTGTCGATATATGCCTGTCTTTGTTTTGCTAAAGATGTTATTTCTTTTTGTATGGCGGCGCGCTCCTCTTTCTTCTTATTCACATACGATTTGATTTCCGTTTCTGATTTTCCCTGTAGTTCTTTCGGTAAATCAGATTGCTTGATATCTTTCAGCGCCTTTTCATTTTCTTCCGTCAGGTCGACCAGATCCCAGGATTTATTTTTATAGGCAGCCTTGGTTTTGCTGACAATTCGTTCTGCTTTGTTTGCGGATGATATGGATGCGGCATTTACGTCCTGGGCGGTCTGATTCTGTTTCTTTGATTCTCCGATGCGTCCGTAGCCTATATAAGTATCATTTAAGCGAATGTTACATTCGTCTATCCGGTCGTCATACGGCGTGATGATATAGCGTACCTGCGCGTTGTGGTCGATATTGAAAAATTTGCCGTTTCCTTTGTCCGCTCCGTCTTTCCACATACCGCTGATACCTTCATCCCGATTGCCGCAATGGATTGTATTTACGGAAATGTTTTTCCTTAAAGCGTCGTTGACGGCCTCTTTGTAGGAGATATTACCTTGTGTGAACGGTTCGTTTCCGGCAATGTAGACTAAGTGGACGTCTTTGTCGTTTGCGCTCCAGTTCAACTCTTTGGTCGCTTTATCGATAACGGTTCCGCAATATTCCAAGCCGCCGTTTGTCGTCAGGGCGAAAAGCTTCTCCGAGATCAAATCCAGGTCCGTGGTTAATGGCGCAACAAGGCGTATATAGCCGTTGGACGAGTCGAGATTGTCATTCCCGTACTCATATAAGGCTATTTGTATTTCCGGTTCTTTACCGTTGAATCGCAGGGTCGTCAGCGTGTTCACAATATTCCACAAACGCGATTTTGCCTGATTGATCAGGCCCTCCATACTGCCGGATGTGTCGAGTAAGATGGCAACCTGAATTTTATTGTCGGCGTCGGATGTTTTTTCGATCATGAACTCGTTCGAAAGATTGGCTGTTGCGTTTTCCATACGCACATTTTTGTAACTGCCGGAAATGATGCAAAGTAACATCAGGATTCCCGTTAATTTAAATTGTTTCATAATTTATGTATTTTTAGTTGTTTTTTTATGACAAATATAGATTGTTAAAACAAGATTTTCCGGGCAAAATGGATGACGTCCGGTTTTCACTTGGTAAAAAGACCTTTTAAATAAGTGAACAATTTTGGGGGATGCGATTAAAAGTGTTTACTTTGTATCGGATAAAAATGTTATGCAGGTGCAACCGGTAAATACATATTCCTGTAAGAAAGCGCTTATTTTCGTCTTTCGGAGGGGCGTGCGATATTTTGTTTTGTTGCTGACGTCGGTAACGGTCTCATCCGTATACGCGCAAACGGAGAAGATGATAAAGAAGTCGCAATCAGGAAATTCAATTAATACGCAGGCTGTAAAGCTTTCTGACGCTTTGGAGCAAAGCGCTTCGGATGAGACTGTTGCAGGTAACTATGTCGAGTTGGCAAAGGAACTTTCCGATAAAAAGGATTATGTCCGGGCGGAGGATTATTTGAAACGGGCGCTGGCGTTCTATCTGAAACTGAAGAAAAATGACCGGTCCTCTTTTGTATACCGGGAGTTGGCCAGGATTCAGGAAATGCAGGACCGGATAGAAGATGCGATTACAAATTATAAGAATGCGGCCCGCTTCACTGCGGATGAAACGCAGAAGTCATTGAATCAAAATGACGCGGACCGGTTGAGCGAGCCTTTGGATTTAGCGCTTCAGTCCGCTTACATTCAGCAAAATATCGATTTGGCGGCCAATTCGAATTCCATAACGGAACAGATTTCTGCACGCAGACAGATGGCCGGCGTGAAGATGGCGCAGAACGATAGCCGGGGAGCGTTGGAAGAGTTAGAAAAGGCGCTGGAAGAATCAAAGGCCTCTGAAGAAACAAAGGATGTTTCATTTCAGATAAAACAGGAAATAGCCAACACGCTTGCGACGGATAAGAAGCATGGGGAAGCCATTGGTTTGAATAAGGAGTTGGTCGATGAAGCGCGTCGGACAAATAATCCGAAAACAGAAGTAAAACAATTGCAAAATCTGGCGACCTCTTATTTTGAAGCAGGCGAAGCGTCCGACGGAATAAATTCATTACAGGAAGCTTATCATACGGCCGTTGAAAAAAGTTTGACGCTGGATGCAAAGAGGGTGCTGGAACAGATTGTAAGTCGGTATGAGAAGGAGCGCAAAACATCCCTGGCATTGGCCGCCTATTCTGACTTTATCGGCAAATTGGATACGCTGGTGAAAAATGACAGCACGTTGGTGGACGAAAATTTTTTCCGACTGCAGGAGGATAAGATTATGCAGTTGGAAAAGGAACGCATTTTGAAAGATGAATTAATCACAAAGAAAAACCGTTATAATAATGCGTTGCTGGCTTCGATTGTTCTGATTCTTATTTCTTTGGCTGTCATATCGAAGGTTTTGTATGATAATCTCCGGAAAAATAAAAAAATAGCGTTGCAGTCATTACGGCGTGAAATGAATCCTCATTTTATTTTCAACAGCCTGAACAGCGTGAATCAGTTTATATCCGAAAATAATGAGTTGGAGGCTAACAAATATTTGTCTTCCTATTCCAAACTGATGCGTACAATCATGGAAAATTCCAATAAAGACTTTATTCCGCTCAGTACGGAACTGGAGCAATTGCGCGAATATCTGGACCTGGAACAACTGCGCTTCAGGGATAAGTTTACTTATACGATTCATGTGGATGCAGCATTGGACACGGATTCGATAGTGATTCCCAATATGTTAATCCAGCCTCAGTTGGAAAATGCCGTATGGCACGGGTTACGCTATAAGGAAGAGGCCGGAATCTTATCCTTGTCCGTCTTTCGGAAAGAGGATGGCGTGCGTATTGTTGTGGAAGATAATGGTATCGGTTTAAAGAAGAGCCGTGAGTTGAAGACTGCGCATCAGAAAGCCCGTCGTTCACGCGGACAAACCAATACGCTGGAGCGTATCCATTTACTTAACCATCTTTATCATACGAAGATAACAATGGAGATAGTAGATAAAAGCGGAGAAGATACCGGCGTGGTTGCGACGCTTTGCTTTCCGCGGCTTGACAGGAAAAAAATGGGATGAAATGGAAAAGATAAAAACCGTTATTGTCGAGGATGAATTATCAGCCGGCGAAGCGCTGAAAAATTACATGACAAAATATTGTCCGCAGTTGGAGATTACCGGCGAAGCCCATAATTGCAACGATGCGATTCGCGTATTGCATGATTTGCAACCTCAGCTTGTATTTCTGGATGTTGAGATGCCTTTTGGAAATGCGTTTGACGTGCTTGAAGGATGTCGGGATCTTTATTTTGAGACCATATTTGCTACGGCTTTTTCCGAGTATTCGTTACAGGCGCTTAATCAGAGCGCCGCTTATTATCTGTTGAAGCCTGTGAGTATTGAAGAATTGATACAGGCGGTGAACAAGGTGCAACAACACATCATCAATAAGGAAGTTTTTAACCGGAACCAGATCCTGGTAGAAAATTTCCGCGAACCGAAACCTGAACGGCAACGCGTTATTTTACCTACACTGGAAGGCTTTGATGTGGAGCGTATGGAAGATATCCTGCGTCTACAGGGAAATGGAAATTTCACGGACGTCTATTTTCGTGATAAGGCAAAATCAAAAAAAATGGTCTGTCGTTTGCTCAAATATTTTGCCCGGATACTGCCCTATCCGTTTTTACGCGTACATAAATCACATATCATCAATGTGAATGCGGTGAGATCGTATCTTAAAAATTCAGGGGGTATTATTATTCTTGAAGACGATACTGAAATTGAAGTATCTCCGGCTTATAAAGAAGATTTTCTGCGTATTTTCAAAAACTAAGAGGGGCGTTGCCGAAAACGGGCCATCCGGGACGCCGGACGGCCCAGCTATCAATCATTATTTCTTTTTCTTTGAAAATCTTTTACTCTTTGCCGGTTGTTTATCCGTTGTTTCTTCAATAATCTTCCAGCAATCTTCGAGCGTTAACGACGCCGGATCCATTCCTTTCGGTATACGGTAGTTATTACCGTTGAACGCGATATAAGGACCGTATCTTCCGTTTAGTATCTCCAATTCCGATTCTTCGCTGAATATTTTAATGTGACGTTCCTGTTCCTTTTTCCGTTTGCCTTCTATCAGTTCAATCGCTTCTTCCGGGGTGATGCTTAGAGGATTCGTCGTTTTGGGTATGGAGATAAAACCCCCGTTGTGACGGATAAACGGACCAAAGCGACCGATACCGGCAATCATTTCCGATCCTTCGTATTCTCCGATCATACGTGGAAGATCAAATAACTTGAGCGCTTCCTCGAGGGTAATTGTTTCGATAGACTGTCCTTTCATGAGGGAAGCGAATTGCGGTTTGTCCTTCCTGTCTTCCGGATTTGCCTGTCCAATCTGCGCTATTGGCCCATAGCGTCCGATCTTAACAAAAACAGGTTTACCGCTTTTCGGATCGAGACCTAATTCGCGTTCGCCTACCTTATGTTCTGTTTTTACTGCGGAGGCCGCTTCGACAACAGGATGGAATTTTTTGTAGAACTTATCCATCACTTTGGTCCAATCCAGTTTGCCTTCGGCTATTGTATCGAATTCTTTTTCTACATTTGCCGTGAAATTATAATCCAGGATTTCAGGAAAATATTCTATCAGGAAATCGGTTACGACGGTTCCTATATCCGTGGGTATTAGCTTGTTGCGGTCGGCTCCGGTTGTTTCCCTGTTGTCGATATCCGTTATATGGTCGTTTTTAAGCGTAAGGATGTTGTACGTGCGTTCTGTGCCGTCCTTATCGCCGCGTATGACATATTCGCGATTTTGTATGGTCTGTATCGTTGGGGCGTATGTTGACGGTCGGCCGATTCCCAACTCTTCCAGACGATGTACAAGGCTGGCTTCCGTATAGCGTGGCGGACGTTGCGTAAAACGTTCGGTTGCCGCTATCTCTTTCATTGACAACGCTTCGTTTTCCTTTACCGGAGGAAGGAGACCGTTTTCCAACTCATTTTCGCTGTCTTCATCGATGCTTTCCATATATACATGCAGGAACCCGTCGAACATAACAATTTCTCCCGAGGCGACAAATTTTTCATCCTTTTTGCTGCTGACGTTAATGGTAATGACGGTTCGTTCCAGCTCTGCATCGGCCATCTGACAGGCTATTGTGCGTTTGAATATCAGGTCGTATAATCTTTTTTCCTGCGCGTTACCAATTATTTCGGGCGCGCTCATATAGGTAGGGCGGATCGCCTCATGCGCTTCCTGGGCGCCTTTACTTTTTGTGTGGTATTTGCGGAACTTGTAATATTTTTCTCCATAAGAATCGATGATGGCCTCTTTACTCGTCTTCAGGGCCAGATCGCTGAGATTCACAGAATCTGTACGCATGTAAGTGATGTATCCCGATTCATATAATCTTTGCGCAACCATCATCGTCTGCGATACGGAAAATCCGAGCTTACGCGCAGCTTCCTGTTGCAATGTCGATGTAGTAAACGGCGGCGCCGGAGATTTTTTTACCGGTTTTTTAGTGATATCCTCAATATAAAAATCACACCCCTTGCATGATTCCAAAAAGGCATACGCTTCTTTTTTGTCTTTAAGGCGTTTGTTAAGTTTTGCATTTAGTAACGTCGTTCCGTCAGGTAGTATGAACGTTGCCGCTACACGATAGGAAGCCTCTGAGACGAACTGGGTTATCTCGCGTTCACGTTCTACGATAAGGCGAACGGCTACCGATTGAACGCGTCCGGCAGAGAGCGCCGGTTTTATTTTACGCCAAAGGATGGGAGATACCTCGAAACCGACAATACGGTCAAGCGTCCGGCGCGCCTGCTGGGCGTTCACAAGGTTCATATCGATATCCCTCGGTATTTTCAGCGCATTTAAAATGGCAGTTTTTGTGATTTCGTGAAAAACAATGCGTTTCGTATTTTCAGGTTTAAGACCGAGAACTTCAAAAAGATGCCATGCGATAGCTTCCCCTTCACGGTCCTCATCGGAAGCGAGAAGGATCTCTTTTGCCGATCCGGATTCCTTTTTTAATTCGGAAACTAATCTTTTCTTATCGGTTGGTACGACATATTCGGGCGCATAGTTGTGTTCTATATCAATACCGAATTCTTTTGGTTTCAGGTCGCGTATATGACCATAACTTGACATTACTTTGTAGTCTTTCCCCAAAAACTTTTCAATGGTTTTTGCTTTGGCAGGGGACTCGACGATAACGAGATTCTTTTGCATACTTACATTATTAAAACGCCGCAAAGATACAAAAAAACTTCATTCTCAATTAAATTTATTACTTTTGCACAATGAATTTATTAAAATGCTTGTAAAAACAGATGGAATTAGCTGCTAAGTATGACCCCTCGTCGGTTGAAGGAAAATGGTACCAGTATTGGTTGGAGAACGGATTATTCAGGTCAAAACCGGACGGTCGCGAACCGTATACTATCGTCATACCGCCGCCAAATGTAACAGGCGTGTTGCACATGGGCCACATGTTGAATAATACGATTCAGGATATCCTGGTTCGTCGGGCACGTATGATGGGAAAAAATGCTTGTTGGGTACCGGGCACGGATCACGCTTCGATTGCGACGGAAGCAAAAGTGGTAGCAAAATTGACTTCGGAGGGAATTAATAAATCGGATCTTGCACGCGAGACCTTTCTTGAACATGCGTGGGACTGGACGCATAAGCATGGGGGGATTATTCTTGAACAGTTAAAAAAGCTCGGAGCTTCGTGCGACTGGGACCGTACCTGTTTCACAATGGACGGAAAACGTTCGGAAAGCGTCATAAAGGTATTTGTCGATCTGTATAATAAGGGTAAAATATATCGCGGCGTCCGGATGGTAAACTGGGATCCTCAAGCGCTTACCGCTCTTTCCGACGAGGAAGTCATATACAAAGAACAACAGGGTAAATTGTATTACCTGAGATACAGGATTGAGGGCGAAGACGGATACGCTGTCGTTGCGACAACGCGTCCGGAAACAATTATGGGCGATACGGCTATGTGCATCAACCCGAATGATCCTGAAAATCGGCGCCTCAGTGGAAAAAAAGTCATCGTTCCGCTGGTGAACCGCGTGGTCCCGGTTATAGAGGATGATTATGTGGATATAGCGTTTGGAACAGGTTGTCTGAAGGTAACGCCGGCCCATGATGCGAATGATTATATGTTGGGAGAAAAATACAATCTTCCCGTTATTGACATTTTTAATAACGATGGCACGATCAGCGAGGCCGGCGAGATCTATATCGGAATGGATCGTTTTGATGTGCGTAAGCAGATCGTGAAAGATCTGTCTGCGGCAGGATTACTGGAAAAAGAAGAAGATTACGCGAATAAAGTCGGATTTTCCGAAAGGACAAACGTTCCTGTCGAACCTAAGCTTTCGATGCAGTGGTTCCTGAAAATGGAAGAACTGGCGAAGCCCGCGCTGGATGCGGTGATGGATGATACGATAAAGTTTTATCCGGCGAAATTCAAGAATACATACCGTCGCTGGATGGAGAATATCAAAGACTGGTGTATAAGTCGCCAGCTATGGTGGGGGCACCGGATTCCGGCCTATTATCTTCCGGAAGGCGGATATGTGGTTGCGGAAACAGAAGACGCCGCATTGCAGCTGGCCCGTGAAAAATCCGGTAATCCGAATCTGGCTCTTTCCGATTTGCGTCAGGATGAAGATTGTCTTGATACCTGGTTCTCTTCATGGTTATGGCCGATTTCCGTATTTGACGGTATTAATAATCCGGATAACGAAGATATAAATTACTATTATCCTACAAATGACCTGGTTACTGCGCCTGAAATTATATTTTTCTGGGTTGCCCGCATGATTATATCGGGCTTTGAATATCGTCGCAAACCTTGTTTCTATAATGTTTATTTTACCGGGATTGTTCGTGATAAACTCGGGCGTAAAATGTCAAAATCGCTCGGGAACTCTCCTGATCCTGTTGAATTGATGGAAAAATATGGGGCAGACGGCGTGCGTATGGGGATGCTGCTTTCGTCTCCGGCCGGAAATGATTTGCCTTTTGATGAATCGTTATGCGAGCAGGGACGTAATTTTAATAATAAAATATGGAATGCGCTTCGTCTCGTGAAAGGGTGGGATGTCGCAGATCATATTCCGCAATCTGAATCTGCCGGAATAGCGATAGAATGGTTCGAGGCGCGTATGGGCGTTGCCATAGAGCAAATAAACGATGAGTTGAATAAATATCGTATATCTGAAGCGCTGATGACTGTTTACAAGTTGTTTTGGGATGAGTTTTCCTCCTGGTATCTGGAAATGGTAAAACCTGCCTATCAACAGCCTATTGATGCTGTCACATACAATGCCACACTTTCTTTTTTCGAAAAACTGACGGTTTTGCTTCATCCGTTTATGCCGTTTATTACGGAAGAAGTATGGCAGTCTATTGCCGAGCGCAAACCCGGAGAGAGTATTATGACTGTCCGGACGCCTGAGCCGGAGAATAAAAACGAGGCGCCGGCAGCTGATTTTGAAATTGTAAAACTTATTACTGCGGGCGTTCGTTCCGTGCGCCTTGAACACAATATTCCCAATAAGGAACCTTTGACGCTGAACGTGGTTTCCGGAGAGTATAATGATCGATATAATGCCGTTATCATGAAAATGTGTAATCTTGAGGGTATTGAACGTGCCGGAAAAGATGCGGCAGCAGCTTCATTCATGGTGGGAACGACGGAATATGCGATTCCGTTAGAGGGAACGATCGACGTGGAAGAAGAAATAAAGAAAATGGAAGACGATATCCGTTATCAGGAAGGATTCCTTCGCTCGGTAATGAAAAAACTAAGTAATGAAAAATTTGTTGCGAACGCCAGGCCTGAAGTGGTGGCAAACGAACGAAAGAAACAAACCGACGCGGAGAGTAAAATCAAAACATTACGTGAAAGTATAAGTAAACTCAAATAATCGTATTTATTATGTCAAGCAGAAGAGATTTTTTAAAGAAAGGGCTTGCAGGCGCCGCCGCATTAAGCGCGGCCCCATTGGCAGCCGAGCCGTTTATCCCCGACGTGAACAAGAGATCGGCGGATGATCATGTGACTGAGCCGAAGGCTATGAAAAAAACAAACCCGTTCCAGGTTGGAATGGCGGGTTATACATTTGTTAATTTTGACCTGGAAACAACGCTCAAGACAATGAAAAGCCTGGACGTCCATTATCTGTGTATAAAGGATTTTCATTTACCATTGGATGCGTCGGATGAGCAGATCGGCGCATTTCATGAGAAATGCGCTTCATACGAGGTAACGGGATACGGAGCAGGTCCTATCTATATGAAGACGGAAGCCGAAGTAAACCGTGGTTTTGAATATGCGAAACGCGTAGGGGTTAAACTGATTGTAGGAGTTCCGAATTATGAACTGTTACCATATGTGGATAAAAAAGTGAAAGAGTATGATTTCCATTATGCGATCCATCTGCACGGACCGGATATTGCTCTTTATCCGGATGCAACGGATGTGTGGGAAAACACGAAAAATCTCGATCCCAGGATTGGAATGTGTCTTGACATAGGACATGATTTACGAAACGGATGCGATCCTGTTGCAGACCTGGGGAAATACCATACGCGCGTATTTGACGTGCATATTAAAGATGTTACGGATGCATCCAAAGAAGGACGCGGTATTCAGATCGGGCGTGGAAAGATTGATTTTCCTGCATTCATAAGGATGATGCGTCAAGTTAATTATACCGGAAAATGCAGTCTTGAATATGAAAAAGACATGAAAGATCCGTTTCTCGGAATCGCCGAATCGATTGGATATTTTAAGGCTGTGAGCGATTATGCCTGATAACTGTATGCCGGAACGTCGTTGTTATGGCGTTTCTATCATCATAAAATAAAAGCAGTATGAAACGAGCCTGTTTGTTTTTCGCCGTTGTATCGACGTCGGTTTTGTTATTTTCATGCCGTTCCTATCGGGTTATCGAGGTTGAAACGTATAATCCGGCGACAATTACATTTCCGCCGGAGATAAAGACGGTTATGATTGTTAACAACTCCGCGCAGCAGCCGGATCATGTAGGGCATCGTTTTTCGAGTTACGGTAAAAGTGATTCTTTACTATCTGTTTCGGCCGACAGTATGGCCTATCATTTTTGTATGTCTTTAGGTAAAGCAATAGCCGAATCGCCATTATTTTATGATGTGAGAATTTGTGAAGATACCTTACGTCGTGATTCTCACTTTTATAATAGCAGGCCTTTCACGGCTGATGAAGTCGTTTCATTCTGTAATGATTATGAGGTTGACGCTCTTATTATCCTGGATAAATTGTTTTTTAATACGGTATTTTATGAGACTGATATGAAAAATCTTATGATGGGAAACGGTATTAGCGCTAAAATTACCGGTGAACTGAGAACTTTGTGGCCAGGACAGAAAGCCGTTTATTCTATTCCGTTCTCGGATTCGTTGGTATGGTATATGGATGAAAATTTTTTGTATGAGGATGTTGAAGTTTTTACAACTTCGGATGTGAGATATGCCATTCAATATTTATCCGAATGGACAGGACGGCAAATGCATGTTCATTTTGTGCCTTTCTGGTCCGATGATAAGCGATGTTTTTACACGGATATATCTTCCCAATGGAAACAGGCGACCGCCTATGCGGTCGCCGGAAAGTGGGCGGAAGCAGCTGAAATATGGGAGCCGATGTTTGTCAGAGCGAAAAAATGGCAACCCAAAGCCCGTCTTGCATCAAATCTTGCATTGTGTTACGAAATGACAAGTAATTTCGATAAAGCGGTTGAATACGCTGAGATCTCCGACGGTCTTTTCAAAGAGTTTGCGAGTGATAGCGCTTATGTGGGAGTACAAAGCGCTTACCTTGATATTCTGAAAAAACGGGTGACGGCAGATCAAATCTTGTCCGAACAACTACGTGAGAAATAACAAGGGAAAGCGTTAGCGCATAAAACGGTTTGATCGCATAAAACGGTTCGATCGCATAAATGGGTTCGATCGCATAAAAGGGGGAGAAATTCGGCTCTCTTTGTGCATTGTCGCATCATTTATGATGGAGCGAATAACGCAGTTTGTCCAGCATTAAAGGTATTTCTGCCACATCGATTCCAGCCGCGGTCAGTTCCGGTATGTCATTACTAAACTCTGTCCGGAAAGCCTCAAAATCATATTTCGCCGTCTGTACTGATTTTTCGTATAAGTCCAGCGCGCCTTTTATGTTTTGTAGCGCCCATTCCGTATGTCCTGTATTCATGTAGTCATGATAATCGGGGTTTTGAGATAGTATTTTGTCGTAATAATTCCGTGCCTGATCGTATTTTCCCGTGTGGAAAGAGCACCATGCGATAGGACGCCATGCCTTGCCTCCCTCTTGATCCAGGTAGTCGACTTTAAAATAATATCTCAAGGCTTCCGTATAGTTTTTCATTTCAAGATAACAGGATCCGATACTTAATAAGACGGAGAGGTTTTCCGGATCAAGTTTTTCATAATGGAGATAGTAACCGGCGGCCTTTTCCGGTCGCTTAACGGCGCGATAGCATTGTGCCGTATGACGTAATAACCATTTACTTTCCGGATTTATCAGTTCCGCTTTTGCATATTCGTTAATTGCTTCTTCGAAATCGCCGGTCATCTGGCAGCAATAGCCTTTTTTCTGGAATAACATTTCATCGTCTTCAAATGTATCGGAAAGATGTTTATAGACTGTCAGCGCATCCTCAAAATAATTTTTCCGGAGATAATATTCCGCAATATTGAACAAGTAGCTTTTATTGGAAAAGTGCGGTTGCAGTATCGGCAGATTATGAAAATCAAGTTTTTGCGTGAAAATATCATTGAATTCGTTTCGACGTAGATGGAGCTTGTAAAAACGGTACAAGTCCTGCACATACTGACCGATGATACGTTCCGTGTTATCGTTCCGTGTTTGCAGTCCGGCCATTTTCTGTCGCTTCAGTTCGCTCAACTGACTTTCCAACTGTCCGATCATCATTTTACGTCCTTTTTCCGGAATCTGCTTGATGCTGAAATATAAAGAATACAGGTCGGAATTACACATAAACCCTACATTGGTAATTAACTCCAGAGATTTTAAAACAATGTCTTTTTCAGATAAGGACGACTGGCCTTTTTTGAAAGGTATGAACCAGTTGCTGATTTCATTGAAGAACGGGAAATTTTTAAGATGTATAAATGTTGAATGCATAACATCCGCGCCTTCTTCCTGTAGTTTATTGAATTCTTCTAATTTTTTTCCTAACGGGGTGTTGGATATTTTTTCCATCCATTCGGGATTCATCTCATTTTCGATATTATCGTGGGATAGATCTCTCGGAGATGCTTCCGGATTAAACTTCGGATGCAATTTCATCATTTCGGGGATGATTTCATCTTTTATTTTATGGGATATTTTTTCCGTTTCGCGTGATAGAATAAAACGGAGTATAATCAGATACACATTTTTTTTGAAATCCGGATTTTCAGCAAGATTATCCAGGCGGTATTTAATTTCAGGATAGTAGTCAATACGGTATTTGTATTGGTATAAGGCTATTAGAATACCGATATACGCGCGTATTTTGACTTCTTCATCGCCGCTGTCTGCCGCATCGATAAGCAAATGCATTTTCCTTCTGTCGAAAAACTTCTGTAATCCTAACATAAGGGCAGAGACAATTTGACAGTTCAATATTGTCATATACCCGGGACTGTCTGTCGCTCCGTTTTTTTCCTCATTCGCGGCAAGCGAATGATGTAAGCCGTTAAAATCGTCTTCCGAAAGAGAGATGGACGTCCATATCGATTTGAATAGTTTCATGACGGACGTTTCTGCGAGCGGGATATTTTTTATATCGTATGACGAACGGATAGTCTCCGTCAGTTTTGTGATGTTTTCCGCATGGATAACCGAAGTTCGTTGTAAGGAATAGTACATTTCAGGCGAGTCTCCTCCTGCAAGCGCTTTCTGCGTAATCTTGTCTGCAAGTTCATATACGGACGTCAGGAGTTCTGCGTAAATTTTTTCCCGCATCGGATCCTTTGAACCTGCAGTGTAATAATATAACAATTGTTTGTATGTTTCCTGCAAATTGTTCAATTCATCCCGGAAGATATATCCGTGCGGATGGGCAACAAGACTCTGTAAAGAATCAAACGCGTTCTTTAATTCTCTATTATCAAGCGATTTGATTGTTCGCCCGTAAATAGTATGTATTTCATTCGTTGTCATTATTTATTTTTCGGACAAAAGCCATGCCAAAAATAGTGTTTTTGAATCGTAAATGGTAATTTTTTCAAATAAATTTATTTTGTCCGCTAAAATCAAGAAGTTCATATAATATACATGTCACGCTCCGGGTTCATGTTCGTTTCATGTCTTTTATCGTTAATTATTCTTCTTTCAACAACCATTTCCATATCGGCACGACAGCTATTGCCTTGCCGTTTTCACGAATAGTAGTTTCCTCGTTGAAAGTAACTATTTCCGGTAAATCAAGGCTGTAAACCTCTGACAACTTCAACAGCGCACGAACTTCACGCTGTCTGGTATCATCATCGGCAATACTGTATGAAGCCTGCACCGCGCGAAGATGTTCGGGAATAAAGAAATCAACCTCAATATTTCTGTTGTAGTAAAACAAATTGTCGCCATAGCGCTTTTTCAGGGTGATTGCCACCAGATTTTCAAGCAGTTTGGTTTCGGGGTCAAACAGGAAATTATTCAGCAGTCCGTTATCGAAATAGTAACGTTTCTTGAAGGTTTCCTTATCGCTCAGCTTGTCCGAATAGTTGGATATGCCGAAAATCAGAAAAGCATCCGACAGCATTTGAAGGTATTCGACGAGCGTATTCCTTGCAATAGTTGTTCCTGTTGAATCAATAATATGTTTAAGCCTCACAAGCGACGAAGGCGTCATCACACTTTCAGCTATTTTCTTTGCCAATATCCTGATTGCGTTTTCATTGCGGATTTCGTTACGAGCAATAATGTCCCCCAAAAGAATCTTTTGGTACAGCGAATTAAGCCATCCGCGCTTATCTTGCAGACCAAACGATTCAGCAAATCCGCCGCAGTAAAAGTAATCGTTAAATAAACGTATAACTTGCGTCCGCTGTTCGCCATACTCCCAATTTTTATTGAGGATAACGTCATGAAAAGTAAGGTATTCCCTGAACGAAAACGGATAAATATTTCGCGCAATATACCGACCTCCGAGCGTAGTATATATGTCTTTACCAAGCATTTTTGCGTTGCTGCCTGTGACGAATACTCGATACGTTGAATCTGCCAGACGGCGGGCGAATTTTTCCCAACCCTCAATATTCTGTATTTCATCAAGAAATATAACCGGTTTTGCATCAAACATTTCGCTGTGCGCATCAAGCAATAGCCCCAGCTCTTCGGCTTTCATGTTCGTTATTCGCTCATCCTCAAAATTAATGAACAGGATATTTTCCATCGAAGCTTCCCCGTTTTCTATCAACTCCTGAACAAGCTGATACATCGTATATGATTTGCCTGCACGACGCAAGCCGACAAATGCATAATTTGCCTTCTGCTCAAGCCCTGTCTTACGCTTAATAAGTTTAGCGCCTGCCAGTTGAGTATGCTTTTCTGCAATAATTCGCTTTATTATTTCTTTTTCCATTATGCAAATATTTAGTACGTTTGAATGCAAAGGTATCATTTTTTGTTCAATATATTGATAAATAATTCGATTTTTTGTTCAATATGTTGAGCGGTTTTTTATCAATAGAATCGTAAATCGAGATTGGCTTGAAAAACTGTTCCTTTTGGCTGGTCGGTACGTCAGCAGGGTGAACCACAATGTTTTTGATTCCATTTGCAACCAACTCCCCTTATTCAAGAAATTGAAGACAGGCTGCGTCTCGGCAATAAAAATAAGCAAGACTTATTTTGTATTGCTCTCAACTTGCGCTATCTTTAATCCTTAAATTGAAGACAGGCTGCGTCTCGGCAATAAAAATAAGCAATCTTATTTTGTATTGCTCTCAACTTGCGCTATCTTTAATCCTTAAATTGAAGACAGGCTGCGTCTCGGCAATAAAAATAAGCAAGACTTATTTTGTATTGCTCTCAACTTGCGCTATCTTTGCATCTCAAAATTTAGAATTATTTAAATGGATCACATACGCAATTTTTGTATTATCGCGCATATCGATCATGGAAAGAGTACGCTGGCCGATCGTCTTCTTGAGTATACCAAAACGGTAGATGCAAAAAATATGCAGAATCAGGTTCTGGATAATATGGAATTGGAGCGCGAACGCGGCATTACAATAAAAAGTCATGCCATTCAGATGGAATATGAATATAACGATCAAACATATATATTGAATCTGATCGATACTCCGGGACATGTCGATTTTTCATACGAAGTGTCACGTTCAATTGCAGCATGCGAAGGAGCCTTACTGATTGTCGATGCGGCGCAGGGGATTCAAGCGCAAACGATTTCAAATCTGTATATGGCGATGGAGAATGATCTGGAGATCATACCTGTGATTAATAAGATTGACCTGCCGAGCGCCATGCCGGAGGAGGTAGAGGATCAGATTGTCGAATTACTCGGATCTCCTCGTGATTCGATCATTCGTTCCAGCGGTAAAACGGGCGAAGGAGTATTTGATATTCTGAATGCGATTGTAGAACGCGTACCGGCTCCGAAGGGAGATCCGGATGCTCCGTTGCAATGCCTTATCTTCGATTCCGTATTTAATCCGTTCCGCGGGATTATCGCTTATTTCAAAGTGGTTAACGGCGTTATACGCAAAGGGGATCCGGTTAAGTTTATTGCTACGGAAAAAGAATATGACGCCGATGAGGTCGGGGTGTTGAAGTTGGATATGAGCCCCCGGAATGAGGTGCGTACCGGCGACGTGGGATATATAATCTCCGGAATAAAAACATCCAGGGAAGTTCGGGTAGGAGATACAATCACCCATGTTAAGAATGGAGCGACAGAAGGTTTTGCCGGATTTGAGGAAGTTAAACCGATGGTGTTTGCCGGAGTGTATCCGATCGAAGCGGAAGATTTTGAAAATCTGAGAAATTCATTGGAGAAGTTGCAACTGAATGATGCATCCCTGACTTTTCAGCCGGAAAGCTCTGCAGCTTTGGGGTTTGGATTTCGTTGCGGATTTTTGGGACTGCTTCACATGGAGATTATTCAGGAACGTCTTGAGCGTGAGTTTAACATGGATGTTATCACGACGGTCCCGAACGTTTCATATAAAGTATACGACCGTAAAGGAAACTGTATAGAAGTACATAATCCGAGCGGATTGCCTGATCCTGCGCTTATTGATCACATCGACGAACCGTTTATACGCGCCTCTGTTATCACACAAACGACCTATATCGGTCCTATTATGACGTTGTGCCTGGGTAAGCGCGGAATTCTGGTCAGACAGGAATATATTACGGGGAATCGCATTGAAATTATCTATGATATACCTTTAGGTGAGATTGTAATTGATTTTTACGATAAACTGAAAAGTATTTCCAAAGGATACGCTTCATTTGACTATTATCTGTATGATTATCGCCCGGGTAAGCTTGTGAAATTGGATATCCTTCTGAACGGGGAATCGGTAGATGCGCTTTCCACCTTGACGCACTTTGATAACAGCGTGAGTTTCGGGCGGCGTATGTGTGAGAAACTGAAAGAACTTATTCCGCGTCAGCAATTTGATATCGCTATTCAGGCGGCTATCGGCTCGAAAATTATTGCCCGTGAAACGATCAAGGCTGTACGTAAGGACGTCACCGCCAAGTGCTACGGAGGGGATGTTTCGCGAAAACGCAAGTTGCTGGAAAAACAAAAAGAAGGAAAGAAGCGTATGAAACAGATCGGAACGGTTGAAGTTCCTCAGAAAGCATTCCTGGCCGTTTTGAAACTGGATTAAGAACCTTATACGATTTTTGGCTTGTGCATTATAAACACATCCCAATAGCAAAATAAGCCGTAATAGGCGCTTCTGCCGCCGCCGGCTTTCTTTTGCAAGATTCCTTTTTATCAATCGTTTCTATCACGGAGAGCCGTATCCGGAGAAGTATCATAAAAATGAATATATTTGCATGAATGTATAAAAATAATGAAGAGATAATTGAGATATGGGATCGGTTCCGGAGTGGAAATAACGATGCTTTTTCTGTTTTATATGAAACATTCCTTGATATACTGTTCAGGTATGGAATGAAATTTGTTTTGAATGAAGATGTAGTAAAAGATTGTATACAAGATTTATTCATAAAACTTTACAATAACAGGACGTCGTTAGCGCCAATCGCCAATCCCAAATTATACTTGTTGCTTTCTTTAAAAAACATGATCATCGATGTTATTTCCAGAGATAAGCGCGTAACATACGTCGCTCCGGAAGATTTGCCCTTTATTGCTTCTTATCAATACCTCATTGATCAGGATGATACTGAAGACGAAGAAATAAAAGAAAAGTTTGAACAGGTAATCCGTATTTTAAATCCACGCCAGAAAGAGGCGATTTATCTGCGTTTTCAATTAGATCTGTCGTATGATGAAATCTCCCGGTTATTAGGCGTCAATTACCAGTCCGCACGAAACCTGATACACCGGTCTATCTTGAAAATCAGGGAAGAGATGGGCCTTACCGGCTTTATGATACTTTTCTTGCAGGCCTTTAAATAAAAAAATTATTAAAATAATATGCATACGTTGAGTACAAACGCTTAATGGAAACAGTTTATTTATAGAATCTATTTTTTAAAGAGATGGCAAACAATAATTCGGATGATCTGCTATTGTCGTTGCTTGACAATGAATTGTTTTTGCGATGGGTCATAGCGCCTGCGCCGGAACTTGATGCGTTCCGGGAACAGGAGATGAATGAAAATAAAGAACTGAAAAAAAATATATGCGATTTGAAAAATATCATCAATAAACTGAAAATTGAAGAGCCTGCCTTGTCGGCCGACGCCAAAAGACTTATATGGGAAAACATTAAACAGGCTACTGAAAAAACAAACGATACGAACAAAAAACACAGGATCGTATGGGTATGGATGACTGCCGCCGCTGTTCTTTTCGGATTACTGGCCGGCGGCGTTTCTGTTTATTTGAATGTAAACAAGCGCCGCGACATCGATTACCTGTCAATGACAGACAATGTCAGGATTTCGCAGTCGGGCAATATCAGCTTGGTCTTATCGGATAATAAAGTGGTGGATATTCCCCAAGATAGCTCAAATATAGTTTATGACCATGCAGGAAAGGTGAAAATAAACAAGGAAACGATAGAAAGCGCAGGGAATGAGAAACCTGCAACACTCAATCAATTAATTGTTCCTTATGGAAAAACAACGTCGCTTACGCTGAGCGACGGAACGAAAATCCGGATAAATTCAGGCTCTAAACTGGTATATCCGTCTGTATTCGGCAAAGACAAAAGGGAGATTTTCATCACAGGTGAAATATTCCTGGACGTCGTCAAAATGGATCATTGTCCGTTTATCGTTAAAACCGACCATATCGACGTCAACGTAAAGGGTACGCAGTTTAACGTCTCGGCCTATGGAGATGAAAGTCTACGGTCTGTCGTGCTTGTTTCGGGAGCGGTCAGCGTCGAGGGCAAAGCGCTGAACGGCAAATATGACGTCCATGCGAACCAAATGCTATCTTATGAAACCGGAACAAGCCGTATCGATGTTTCCGAAGTGGATGTAGATCGTTACATTTCGTGGAAACATGGCTATCTTTTTTTCCAGAGAGAACGGATCGACCGCGTATTGCAGAAACTGGAAAAGTATTTCAATGTCCCTTTTGCCTATAAGGGGGAAGGTTTCGAGAAAATTTATGTATATGGGAAACTCGACCTGACCGGTTCTCTTGAAAATGTCCTTAATTATATCAGCATCATAACTTCAGTAAACTATATCATCCATGACGACCATGTCGAGATCGTAAATGAATAATTTTCAAATCTAAAAAACAAACGCTTATGAAAAAGACCTTTCCATTGCAAATAATTTACAATTAAATCAGTATTAAATTAAAAATTTTTATTTATTAATTAATGAATGAAACTACTATGAAACGCTTATTAAGTCAGAAACATCTTTTTTACCTGTTTGGAAAATGCCTGCGGATAATGAGAATCAGTATTTTCTTATTAATTGTCGGGATCAAAATGACTGCCGCCCCCGCTTATAGCCAAAACGCGGTTCTAACGCTGGAAATTCGCAATAAAACGTTGAAAGACGTCTTTCGTGAAATTGAAAGTCAAAGCGAATACATCTTTTTTTGTAACGAAGAAGCTGTGAACTTAAACAAATGTGTGGATATTTCTGTCGAAAAAGGAACCATCACACAGATCCTGGACGAAATCCTGGATGAAAACGCCAAATATGAGATAGATGAACGGCAAGTGCTGATCTATAAAGACAAGACGGCTGTAAATATTCCGGAGGCAGCCGCAGGAATATCCGAGGTTAAAGGCGTGAATCAGGAACAGATAACCGTCAACGGACAGGTGACGGATCATCTTGGAGAACCTCTTTCCGGCGCCAACATTGTTGAAAAAGGAACAACAAATGGCGTCGTTGCAGATATTGACGGCAACTATTCTATAAAGGTAAGAAGCCGGAGTTCTGTCCTCATATTCAGTTATATAGGTCAGGAAACGCAGGAAAAAACGGTAGGAAACCAGAGCGTCCTGAATGTTGTGCTGGAACCTGCTTTGTCGGATTTGGATGAAATTGTGGTAGTGGGATATGGAATGCAACGTAAAAGTTCCATTACAGGCTCTATCGCTGTCGTAAATGCGGATAAGATGAAGGATATTACTTCGCCGAGCGTGGCCAATATGTTGCAGGGAAAGGTGGCCGGCGTGGTGGCTACGCCTCTTTCGGGACAACCGGGACAAGGCGTTACCATACGTGTACGCGGTCTGGGAACCATCCGGGGAAACAAAGACCCGCTATGGGTTATTGACGGAGTGGTAGGCGATGCTGTCGCTGAGCTTAACCCGAATGATATAGAGTCTATTTCCGTTCTTAAAGACGGTTCTGCAACTGCGCTTTACGGATCGCGCGGAGCCAACGGCGTCATTCTGGTCGCCACCAAGCGGGCGACAATGGGGACTTCCCTGATTGAAGCTTCGGCAAAGCTGGGGGTTTCGCAATTGCAAAGAGGTAACCTGGAGATGATGAATGGCGCGGAATATTACGATTATGTCGTTACGGCGCACCGGAATGCCGGAATATTAGATCAGCAACACTGGCTGCAGCCCTATCTGGCAAACCGGAATACCGATTGGTGGGATATTTCTACCCGGAATGCGTTAACCCAAAATTATAATATCGGCTATCGCTACGGAAATGACAGAATCAGGTCGTACATCTCGGCCGATTACTATAACGAAGACGGTACCATCAAGGGCTTCGAATATGACCGTTTCACCCTGAGAGTTAATACCGACTATGTTGTAAATAAGAGGCTTACTCTAAAAGCCAAACTGTCTGCCAGCCACAGAGAAACAGACAATCAGGAACACTCGTTGAGCTATACTAGTTATACGCCCTGGGATACCCCCTATAACTCTCAAGGGAAGCTAAAGGATGGGAGCCAGGGGATGCCTTCTGCGGACGATGCGCCAACTGCCGATCCTCGCGATTACTGGTATTCCGACGGCGGCACAAATTTTTTATACGACCGCCATCTGAATTGGAGCGGAAACCGTAACAATGCCATGGATTTGGGTTTAGGCTTCGACTATAAGATATTGGATTACCTGACATTTGAATCAAATAATAGAGCCGGATTCGGTAACAGCTATACCGAAACATATACCGACCCTTACAGCAGAGGCGGACAGGCTAAAAACGGAACCATTTATAATCGTAGCTACAATACCCGCGCTATTTATTCAAATCAAATGTTGCGCTTATTGAAAATGTTTGGCGAAAAGCATGAAATCAATGCGTTTCTGGGCTATGAATACGACGAAAGGCGAGTTTGGGATAGCACGGGCGAATCCTCCAATATGATACCCGGTAATGAGGTTTTAAGCGGAGGGGCGTCTGATCCCGTTGTCACAGGCGCCAAAACAGAAGAAAAAAACGCCGCCTGTATCTTTAATGGAAATTATGCGTTCGACGACAAATATCTTTTCCAGGCGTCCGTACGTCGCGACGGTTCTTCACGCTTCGGCGCCAATAAACGTTGGGCGAATTTCTGGTCATTGGGCGCCGGTTGGAAGGTGCATGAAGAGGAGTTTATGACGCCGTATGATTTTATTAATGAACTGAAGCCCCGCGTGTCGTATGGGATTACCGGTAACCAACCGAGTGGCGCCTATGAATGGACGACTAAGTTGAGTAGCACCATGGAATATGGTAATGAAGTGGCTCTTTACTCCAATTATCAGGGGAATCCTGATTTATCATGGGAAGAAACCGCTTCTTTTGATTTCGGACTGGATCTGCGGCTGTTCAATCGGGTGAATATTACATTCGATACCTACTTGAAAAAGGTGAAAAACCTGCTTTATCTGAGGCATCTTCCTGCCGTAACCGGATATAACAGGCAGACGGCTAACGATGGTAAACTGGAAAACAAAGGGTTTGAGATTACGATTACGCCTGAAATTATCAAGACAAAAGATTGGTATTGGGATGTTAGCTTTAATTTTGGTTATAACAAAAATAAGATCACTTACCTGCCGGACGCCGATGATCTGGCTTTCCAATCCGTGGCGGTGGGATATCCATATCTCAACTTTTATATGCGCGAATGGGCAGGAGTCGACCCCATGACAGGAGGTCCCTTATGGTTTATTGTAGATGAGGAAACAGGCGAGAAAACAGCTACCGACGATTATAACAAAGCTACGCGCGTTTTGCTCGACGCATCGCCTTCGCCTGAATTCAACGGAGGGATTAATACCAGTCTTACCTGGAAAAACCTCTCTTTCAATGCCGTTTTTACCTATAGCGCAGGCGCTAAGATATACAATGGTAGACGCGCCGGAGCGCTTGACAGGGATTGCGAACGTTGGTCGCAGCCGGCAATGAAGCTGGCAGACGGCTGGAGCCGCTGGGAAAAACCGGGCGACATAGCTACTCACCCCAAGTTGATGGCAGGAGGAAATAACGGGGCGTCAAATGAATCGACCCGTTACCTGGAAAACGGAGATTACTTTAAGATGAAAACCTTATCGTTCGCTTATCGTTTGCCGAAAAAATGGCTGACCCCTCTGGGAGTAAGCGATTTCAATATCACTGTTGGCGGTGAAAACATGTTTACGATCACCAAGTATTCGGGAGATGACCCGGAAATCCTGTTGTCGGACAGATTCAACGGAACAACGAGCGCAAGCTCCGGACAGCTTTACCCGACCGTAAGACGGTTTACATTGGGATTAAATCTTAAATTTTAATTGGTATCATAAAATTTATAACAATGAAAAAAATACAATATACATGGATAGCCATCTGCCTGATGTTTATGACGGCAGGCTGTAATTTGGACGTGAAAATGTATGACGGGATTATGATGGAAGATTTTAATACTCGTAATCTCAGGGATTTATCGCAGGGTACTTATCGTCTGCTGAAAAATGATGGCGGATTGATCGATAACGGATATTCTTTCCGGAATTTCGGAGCCGACGATATTACCTGGAACGGAACGTCTACCGGAGGAACATTCTCAATTTATGATTACAGCAGGAATATCGGCAGCACGATTACCGAATATGCCTGGGAATTGGGATATCGCGCCATCGGTAATTGTAATCTGGTTATCGAGACCGTCGAAGGATTCGGCGCTAATCGCACCGATGAGGATGTTGTCATCATGGGCGAGAATTATTACCTGCGGGCGCTGTGTTACTTTTTGCTGATCAACGAATTTGCCCAGCCGTATTCAAATAATCCGACACAAAATCCGGGCTTACCCCTCAAATTGAATTATGATCCGGATGACCTCCCTCAAAGCCGCTCTACGGTCGCCGAAGTTTACGATCAGATCGTAAAAGACCTTCTGGATGCGATCAACTATTTAACGCTCCCAGGCGGTATGAGTCCCAAAACGAATATTTATGCGACCAAAGAAGCTGCGCAAGCTTTGCTGGCAAGAGTATATCTCTATATGGAGAAATGGGATGAAGCGCACGAAATGGCTGCCGCCGTAATCAATTCGGGACGATTTGAACTGGAAACGGGAGAACGTTATGCTATCTATTCGCAGCATATCCCCGAGAATAATAAAGAAACAATATTTGCCGTGCGCCGCACAATAGAAAAGGACGACGCCGGCTATAGTCGTCCGGGAGGTATGTTTATACGCATCGATAATAATGGCTGGGAAGAGATGTCTCCCTCGTCAAGGTATATGGAACTTTTGGAGCTGCACCTCAATGACAGGGATATGTCGCAAGACCTGCGCAGCCGGTTTATCATCAAAAGATATGTGGAAGACGGCGCATCTGACTACTCCGTCACCGGATATCCCGGTAAAGAATATGCGAACTGGACTTTTGCCTATGCCCGCAAACAATCCGGCGACAACGCTCATTACGAATATAAAAAAGTGAAAATCTCAAAACAGGAAGATGGGACGTACAAGATCACGAATGCTTCGGACGCCTCCCAGTTCCAGGATGATATCATTCACGAGGAATCTTATAATCTGGGAAAACGCTTTTATGTGACAGGCACAAATGGTATTAAATACATCGGACGTATTGAACCGGAAGTATTTGACGCTGCAACCAAGCGTAATAAAGACGCCCGCTTTTTAGTGTATGCGATTAATAAATGCTCGTATCAGGAACAGAGACAACATTTGTGGTCGCAGGTGATCTCGCGTCTGGCGGAAATGTATCTGATACGCGCGGAAGTCAATGCCGTAAAAAACAATGTGCAACCGGCGCTGGATGACGTGAACATCATCCGTCGCCGGGCGGGAATCCCCGAATGGACAGTTGATAACATGGCAACGGCAGAAGACGGAGAACCGAAAGATATCCGGAAAATAGTGGAAGAAGAACGGATGCTGGAACTGGCATGGGAAGGACACCGCCGTTTCGACGTGTACCGGACCAGGCAAACGTTGGACCGTAGATATCCGGGCGGACATACGCTCAGGGTAGGCGGACAGTTCCTTGACGTTCCATACAACTCCCCGTCTGTGTGCGAATTTATTCCGCAGGCGCAATATGACGCTTATCCTTATAAATTAGAGCAAAACCCGTAATTTCATTCATAACTTAATTTTTGTACATATGAAAGCATGTAAATATATATTGTTGGCTATCCTGTCGATAGCGATGCATGGATGTAAAGACGCAGATCATCCGTACGTAGGATATATTATTGTTCCACGTGCGGTACTGGAGGCGTCCGGAGGTTCTGCAACCATTACTGCGGATACGGATATCTCCGAACCCATTCGGATCATAGAAGTGGACGCGGCAGGAGCAGAATGGTGTTCCGTATCGGTCAATGGAAAAAATATTACCGTTACGGCGAATCAGGCCAATCCGAGCAGGGAGGACTTCAGAACGGCTACCGTTTCCATAAAGTGCGGATACCGTGCGACGGAATTTACCGTATTACAAAAGTATGAAGGACAGCAATATCTGGAATACGATTGGACTTTATGGACCGCTGTCGGCTCGGATGTTCAGGCAAGCGACGGAGGAGGTTACCCCAGTTTATTTAAAGACGATCGTACTACATTCTGGCACAGTCAGTATTCGCCGACGTTAGACAATCCTCTTCCTCACTGGATCATTGTCGATATGCAAAAAGAACAGCCTGTCGCGATGGTCAGGATCGGTCGCCGGCATTATGCAGCGAATGGAAACAACTATCCTACCGTGAAAACCATGGAGGTGTATGCCAGTACAGATAATGAGAATTACGCGCAGGTAGGCGGATTTACCTTTGCCTTACCCTGGACGGCTCCTGATGGGACCGTCGTAAACGGAAACAGCCCCCTGGTTCCTGCCTGCGAAGATGTGGCGCTATCGGAAGTAACGACAGCGCGATATATCAAACTTGTCATTACCGAAACAAACAATACGACCGGCGTATGTCAGGTATCATACGTTAAAGCCTACGAACCGTTATAAAATAGCATAACGTATAATCTGATACAGGCAATTCCAAATTTGCACGCGTTTCGTGCGGAAAATATGTAGTCTTACATAAAATCCGCATGAAACGTGCGCTTTTTGTTTCCGGAAAATGAAGCTCATCGCTTTTTATACTTTGCTCGTGATAAACTTGCGAGATAAAAAGCAGAAAGCAGAACGCAAATAAGAACCACAGGGCGGTTTGTAACGCCATCTTCCGACGGCTTCATGCTTTCTGCTTTCCTGCCTTCTGCCTTCCTGCTTTCTGCTTTCTGACGACATATCACAAAACCATGCCGCGTGCAGTATAAGTCCGGTATTAATGAGATAATTAATGATTATTTCAAAATAATTATAAATAAATTTGCAAAATAATTTGGTTTATAAAATAAACTAATTTATATTTGCATCGTCAATCGATTGAAAAAAGAGAATTTTCAGGAATTTAGTAATTTATTAAAAGAGAATGATTATGAAAACTTTAAAAATTTTATGGATGGCAATTGTATTGTGCGTGTCGACGGCTACAACAGGCAAGGCGCAAACTGCAGATGTTACGGTTATAGTTAGCGGAATAAAGGAGGCGAAAGGAAAATTGATGATTGCTGCGGGAGACAGGTCAAATCCTCAGGGCATGAAATATGATATGGCGGAGGTCGTATCAACGGACCCTGTTGTTCGCGTTTTAAAAGATGTTCCTGTAGGAATCTGTAATTTATATGTTTATCAGGATCTGAACGATAATTTTCGGTTGGATATGGATGAACGTAATATTCCGGAAGAGCCATGTTATACAAAGGAAAAAATGAAAGTTAAAGAGGGAGGGACTAAAATTGAAATAAAGTTGTTGAATGTAAAGGAAATGATGGGTAAAGAGCAGTATTAAAAAGAGCATGTCTACCTGCCTTTAAAAATAATTATTTGTATGAAATCCATGCGTGTAAATTTCGTATTCCTGATGATCGTCTTGTTTGTTCCGTTTTTTCTTTCGGCACAGGAACGAAACGGATATGTTACGGATCGTAAGGGGACGCCTCTTGATATGGCGACGGTAGCGCTGTTTGCAGGCGAGCGGCAGGCTGCTGTTGCCGTAGCAGATACGGCGGGAAGATTTGTTTTTTCTGTCGCCGACGGAAAATATGTCATGAAAATCAGGAATATAACCTATAAGTCATTGGAGCAAATGATTGATATAAAATCCGGTATGGTAGATATGGGGATTTTTGTGCTGGAAGAGAGCGCCGTTGATTTGAACGAAGTAGTCGTCTCTGCTTCGATGATTACACGTGAAGCGGATCGGTTTGTATTACGCGTGAATAATGTTCCTTCCATGCTGAATAAGGATGCATCTGAGATCCTCCGTTTAGCTCCCGGCGTATGGATTGATGATACCGGAGTCTACATAAACGGAATGAGAGGAACGAAAGTTTTCATAAACGAGAGGGAATTGAAATTGCCGGAAAAAGAACTCGCCGCTTATTTACGTAATTTCCCTTCATCTGATATTGCACGTATCGAAATCATATCGCAGGCCGGAGCTGAATATAGCGCCGATTCGCAGGGTGGAGTGATAAGGATTATTCTTCGTAAACAACCGGAAAACGGCGTCGGCGGAAATCTTATATTGGGAACGTCGCAGGGAAAATACTTCCGTGATTATAAGCCGTCGGGGACGGTGAATGCCCGTATCGGAAGGTTGATGTTAAATGCATTCGCTTCCGGGAATTTCAGGACGAAAAGCGAGAGCGAGTTGGCGGTCGTGCGCGTTTTCAAAGACGAGGAAGAGCATCGTTTTCAATCGCGATCCTATATGCATCAGAAAATGAATTATGGAGTAGGACGAATGGGCGCTGTGTATGAGCCGGATAATAAAAACAGTTTTGGCGCGGAATGGGAAGCGGCGTACAAAAGGACAAAAAATCCGTCTTCGGCAAAGACTGTTATTAAAGAAGACGGTCCGGAAATAAACGGAAACGGCGATTATCAACAGGATGAGGGCGATCGGAACATTTCCGCCACATTTAATTATATTTATCGTATGGATACGCTGGGGTCCGTATTGAAATTCATTGCTGATTATACGGATAAGAAAGTGACGGGGGATAATGATTATCATTCATTTTCGGAAATAAAGGGCGTTGTTGGCGGCATACGCGACTTTACGGTAGATTCGGTATACGGAAGCGCTTCATCGTCCGACTACAGGGTACTTACTACTGACTTGTCTCTGTATAAGCAGCTTGGGCATGGGATGAATTTTGCTGCCGGAGTAAAATATACGCGCAACGATATGTCTGATACGGCATCTTATGTAAGTCTTTATCATTCGGAGTGGAAGCCATTGCAGGATTATAGTTTTTCGATCAATTATACGGAAGATATAGGCGCCGTTTACGGAACGCTTGCAGTAAGTAAAGGAGGCTTAAGCCTGTCTGCCGGCGTACGCGGGGAATATACCTGTGTCAAAGGAAAGGGCGATGGTTTCCGTCATTCTTATTTCGATTTGTTTCCCAATGCGAATGTAACCTATTCGTTTAATGCCATGCGTACGTTCATGCTGATAGGTCAGTACTCGCGGAATATTCAACGTCCCAATTTCTGGTATCTGAATCCGAATCGTATTCAGTATTCCGATTATTCTTATATGATCGGAAATCCCGGCTTGCGCCCGACCTATATCCATCGTTTCGGTATGACGGCTGTTTATAAATATCGTTATGTCTTATCAACCGGCGGAAGTCTGCATCGTGACCTGATACGCGAAGTTTGCAGGATTGACCCTGCAAATCCGGATGTAACCTTTATAACGCCGGAAAATCATCACATGGAAAATCATTATTATCTGGCGTTAAGTTTTCCGTTGAGTCCGGCGGATTGGTGCAGCGCAAATTTTAATCTTGTAGGAGTTAAGCAGGATATACGCGGAACGGAAAATGATGAAAAGACGTCTCATTATCTTTATTTTAATAACATAACGACAAATTTTACATTGCCGCAGAATTTTTTTCTGGAGATTTCATATAGCGGAACGAGTCGTTTGTATTCGGCAAATTCCGGCGTGAATCCCCGCCATCTTTTGAATGTGGCGTTCAAAAAACGACTGCTTGACGACCGTATTACCGCATTGCTGGGTATAGACAATATATTTGACAGTAAGGCGTCCTATTTTTCAAAGATGGAACGTTTTACGGCGAATACCGATGGTCGCGAGGCATGGAGTTCCAAGTTCGTTAAACTCAGTGTGCAGTATAATTTCAAGACCGGAAAATCTTTTAAGAAAAGAGTCATAGAGAGTTCCAGCGGGAGCGAAAAAGAACGTCTTGAAAAATCGGAGAATAAATAATGGGGGTACGCTCAAAATATGACAATAAATAATTAATTTTACGCTCAAATTTATGTAACGATGAAACGGGCCTGATCAATAGATCGTCGAAACATCGTTTAAGCGAATACGGAGACTAAGCTTACTGTTAAAAATTAAATAATGTACATGATGAATGAAAGAGAAATGAAGGAAAATCCTTTGAATGAAAAAGAAAGCCTTGATCTTATAGCGCGTATGATCCGGAATGCGCAGGGGCGGTTGGAACGGGGCGCCGGCGCTCCGATGCTTATATGGGGGTATGTTACCATAGCGACGACTATAATGGTCTGGTTAGCAGTAAGACATACATTAGATTATCATTATAATTATGTATGGTTTTTGATTCCTGTGGTTGGCAGCGTTTGTATGTTACTGAGGAAAAAACAACCGGAAGGAGTGCGGACATATGTCGATCAGGTCGTCGGGTATATCTGGATTGTGATGGGAGTGACCGGCTTTCTTCTGTCCATTGTTTCCATCCTGAGCGTCATGTGGAATCTACCGATTTTATTTATAATCATTATCATAATGGGTATGGGATCGACCTTAACCGGACTGGTTACGAATTTTAAACCAATGGTTGCCGGAGGCATTGCCGGACTACTGACCAGTATCCCGCATTATCTGATTTCCGGTTATGATATCAAGATGCTTACTTTTGCGTTTGCTTTTGTGGTAATGTATATTATTCCCGGACATATTTTGAACTATAAAGCGAAAAAGGCATGTTTAAAGAGTTGAATCCGTTATTACACAGTGAGCTGCGGCTTGGAGTGACGTCGATACTGATCAGTGTCGAAAGCGCGGATTTTACTTATATACGAAAAGCAACCGGCGCGACGGCCGGCAATCTGAGCGTTCAGCTTGAGAAATTATCGCAGGCAGGCTATATCGTGATCGAAAAGGGATTCAACGGAAAGACGCCGCGAACCACCTGCCGCATTACGAAAGAAGGCGTGAACGCTTTCAGGGAATATGTGGAGGCGCTGCAAACATATATTGCAAAAAAATAAATAAGAAGAAACCGTTCCGCCATTTTTGATTACTATCATGCAAAAAGCGATGGACAGAAATCCTGAACGGAGATACAAAGCGGCCACAGAAATTTAGACAATTGGCTCTAAAACAAATCAAGTTCTAATTGGGTATATTTTTGCTCCGGTTTATCGGTCGCATTACTAATACCAAGCCCTAGCAGTCTCACCGGCTGGTTTGACAAGTCGACCTGTTTCATTATTTCGCGCGCCGTATTCCAGAACAAATCAAAACCGGCGATTCTGAGCGGCAGGGTTTTACTTCTGGTTATTATCCTGAAATCGGCATACTTCACCTTTAAAGTGACCGTTCTGCCGTAAAAACTTTCTTTTTCGACCCGCTCCATTACTTCTTTGGCCAGATGATAAAGTTCGACAGTCAGTAATGTCAGGTCGTCCTTATCTTTCAGAAAAGTGGTTTCGTTACTTATTGATTTTATAATACGCTCTGCCTGCACTTCCCTGTCGTCAATACCTCTGGCATTCTGGTAAAAACTTTTTCCGGCTTTACCGAATAGACGCGTTAGTTCCTGTTCGGAACGTCGTTTAAGGTCTAATCCGGTATATATTCCATATTCATGCATTTTCCGCGCAGTGACTTTCCCCACGCCAAAAAATTGTTCGATCTTCAATCCTTCAACAAATTTTTCAACTTCTCCCGGACAGATAACAAAAAGTCCGTCCGGTTTTTTATAATCAGAAGCGATCTTGGCCAAGAATTTATTAATAGAAACGCCTGCAGAAGCCCGCAGCCCCGTTCTCTCAAAAATTTTTTGTTTTATTTCTTTCGCGATCAATGTAGCTGACGGATTATTCATGCGATTTCGGGTTACATCCAGAAACGCCTCATCCAGCGACAACGGCTCAACAAGATCGGTATATTCATAGAAAATTGCCCTTATCTGATGAGAAACATCCTGATACACGTCAAATCGTGGAAGCACAAAAATAAGGGACGGACATTTGTTTTTAGCCGTTAAAGATGGCATTGCAGAGCGTATGCCATATTTCCGTGCCTCATAACTGGCAGCGGCAACAACGCCGCGGGCCTCTGAGTAACCAACAGCGACAGGTTTACCACGCAACTCCTCATGATCGCGTTGTTCTACGGAAGCATAAAACGCGTCCATATCGATATGGATAATTTTTCGCATACGCAAAATTAATATTTTATTATGTAAATCGCAACACAAAGCAAATAATGCCAAAATGTCACCTTTAGCCTTTGGCGCTTATTTTGAAATTCTATTAACTGAAAATAAATCTAAAGGAAGAAAGGAGACTTTAATATATGAATTTTAATAATTTCACTATCAAATCACAGGAAACTGTTCAACAGGCGGTTAATCTTGTAAAAGAGCGCAACCAGCAGGCAATAGAAGCTGTACACTTACTCAAGAGCGTGATCATAACAGGAGAAAGCGTTGTGCAATTTCTGTTTCAAAAACTTGGCGTTAATCTTCAGGGATTAAACCGGAATATTGACCGCAAGATCGAATCCCGTCCTAAAGTATCCGGAGGCGAATCCTATCTTAGCGGCGAAGCAAACGCCGTATTACAAAAAGCAGTCGATTACAGTCGTAAATCGGGAGATCAATATGTTTCGATTGAACATATCATGCTGGCCTTACTTACTGAAAAAAGCGACGCTTCGCAAATGCTGAAAGACGCCGGTATAACGGAAAAAGAGTTGTGCGCGGCAATTGACGAATTACGTAAAGGCAATAAAGTAATAAGCCAGTCGGCCGAGGATACTTATGACGCGCTCGGCAAATATGCCGTCAATCTGAATGAACGCGCACGTTCAGGAAAACTGGATCCGGTAATCGGCCGTGACGAAGAAATAAGGCGCGTATTACAAATTTTAAGTCGGCGGACAAAAAATAATCCGATCCTGATCGGCGAACCCGGAGTTGGTAAAACGGCAATAGCAGAAGGGCTGGCACATCGTATCATTCGTGGCGATGTACCTGAAAACCTGAAAAGCAAACAAATATTCTCCCTTGATATGGGAGCGCTGATTGCCGGAGCCAAATACAAAGGCGAATTTGAAGAACGTCTGAAAGCTGTCGTCAACGAAGTAATTAAATCGGAAGGAGAAATTATTTTATTTATTGATGAAATTCATACGCTCGTAGGAGCAGGAAAAAGCGAAGGCGCCATGGATGCAGCCAACATATTAAAACCGGCGCTGGCGCGTGGAGAATTACGTGCCATTGGCGCGACAACGCTGGATGAATATCAGAAATATTTCGAAAAAGACAAAGCGCTGGAACGTCGTTTCCAGATGGTAATAGTTGAAGAACCGGATGAAGCAGACTCTATCTCAATTCTCCGAGGATTGAAGGAGAAATACGAAAATCATCATAAAATACGGATCAAGGATGACGCTATTATCGCAGCCGTACAATTGTCCAGCCGCTACATTACAGATCGCTTCCTGCCCGATAAAGCTATCGACCTGATGGACGAAGCGGCGGCACGTCTGCGTATGCAGGCTGATTCCGTACCGGAATCGCTGGATGAAGTGTCACGCCGCATAGCGCAGCTTGAAATCGAACGCGAAGCGATTAAACGCGAAAAAGATAAAGACAAGCTGGAACCGCTGAATAGAGAAATCGCCAATCTAAAAGAAGAAGAAAAGAAGCAGAAAGCAAAATGGCAAAGCGAAAAAGAACAGATTAACCAAATACAGCAAAATAAGATCGATATAGAAAACCTCAAATTCGAAGCGGAAAGAGCTGAACGTGAAGGCAATTACGGCAAAGTAGCAGAAATACGCTATGGCAAACTGAAAGAAAAAGAAACTCAGATAGAAAAAATTCAGGAGAAGCTGCACGAAATGCAAGGTGGAGATGCAATGATAAAAGAAGAAGTAAACAGCGAAGATATCGCCGACGTCGTATCACGCTGGACCGGAATACCCGTCAGCAAGATGATACAAAGTGAAAAAGATAAATTACTGCATCTCGAAGATGAACTTCACGAACGCGTAATCGGACAAGATGAAGCGATCAAAGCTATAGCCAATGCCGTGCGACGTAGCCGTGCCGGACTGCAGGACCCCAAACGACCCATCGGTTCATTTATATTCCTCGGTACGACAGGCGTCGGTAAAACAGAGCTGGCAAAAGCATTAGCCGAATATCTGTTTGATGATGAGCATATGATGACACGTATCGATATGAGCGAATATCAGGAGAAATTCAGCGTCAGCCGCTTGGTGGGCGCTCCTCCGGGATATGTCGGCTATGAAGAAGGCGGACAGTTAACTGAGGCCGTACGACGTAAACCCTATTCGGTTGTGTTGTTCGACGAAATAGAAAAAGCGCATCCCGACGTATTCAATATTTTGTTACAGGTATTGGATGACGGTCGCTTGACAGACAATAAAGGACGTACCGTCAATTTTAAAAATACGATAATCATTATGACAAGCAATATGGGTTCGTCTCTCGTCCGTGAAAACTTTGAAAAGATGACGGCTGAAAACCATGATCAGGTAATAGCCGATACGAAAAAAGAAGTTCTTGATCTGATGAGAAAGACAATCCGGCCGGAATTTTTGAATCGTATAGATGAAATCATTATGTTTACCCCATTGAATGAAAAAGAAATACGCCAGATTGTCGGCCTGCAACTTGCAAATACTCGGCGCTTGCTGGAGAAAAACGGCGTCAAACTCGAATTTACGGATGCAGCATTAAACGATCTCGCAGATAAGGGCTATGACCCGCAGTATGGCGCGCGTCCGGTAAAACGTGTTATTCAGGAATTTGTTCTGAACGAATTATCCAAAAAAATGCTCGGTTCGGAAATAGATCGAGAACGCCCTGTAATTGTAGATAAAAAAGAAAACGGACTGGTTTTCACAAATTAAACCTGAACAGGCCATGCCGTTTCCATAAAACAAAAAACAGAAAGAAGCCTTTTGGAAACTTTCTTCCGGAAGGTTTCTTTTTATTATGTTGATAACTTTAACTCCAAAATCTTTGTCATTAATTAAAAAAATCGTAACATTGCAGCGGTTTTATCAGAAATAATATGAGTGAAGATAAAGATTTCTTATATGACGACAGTGAAGCTGTTAAGTTTATAAAAAACTTCCTGCCTGAGGAGATTAAGAGTAAATTCAATGATGACGATATTAATTACATTATTGATTTGATTTACGATTTTTATGATTCAAAAGGGTTTATGGATGGTGGTGATGATAAATATATAGAGGTCAATGAAGACGAATTGATCTCTTATGTCGTTAAAAATGCATTGTCTGATGGCGTAGGCAAGTATGAGGCAGACGACTTATCATTTGTAATACAGGGCGAACTGGAATATTGCGATTCTATTTGAATAAAATTAAGTTTTTATTTAAAACAAACCAACTATTTAAAGAAGGACAAATTCCGGCTTTGAAAGTCACGTTCGATTCAGGTATTTTGTTTGTTACAAATTCCAGTACGGTCAGCGATGCATCAAAAAGCGCATTACGCGTGGAAATTATGATTATGGCCAATGAAAAAATGCTTCAGGATGCACAAAAAGAAGCTGGAGAAAATTAACTAATATATCTAAAGTAAGATAGTCGTCGAGACTGTCCACATTAACCATTAACTTTTTTATAGCGCGGGATTATCTTTTGAACCGGATAATCCCGATTTTTTGGCGTCTGAATATTTAACCTGTTCATTGACTGCATAAGATTTCCTCAAAAATCTTAACTTTGCGGCGAGGTGATACAATCGCGTCACAGATATATAAATGAAACGAACATGTAAAAAATAAATAATGTACGCATGAAACGAACATGAACCAACGGTCTTTTAGCGAAGCGTTAAAAAAAACGGCTTGCGCCAAAGAGTTATGAACATTTGTGAGTTCTATGTTACCGAAATGTTAAAAAATAAATACTGTACGCATGAAAATAGGGAATATTGATTTAGGGAAATATCCGATATTTCTTGCTCCGATGGAAGATGTAACTGATAGATCATTCAGATTGTTATGTAAACAATTTGGGGCGGATATGGTTTATACCGAATTTGTTTCCAGCGACGCGCTGATCAGAAATATCAGCAAAACAAAAGAAAAGTTGGACGTCGCCGACGAAGAACGTCCTGTAGCCATTCAAATCTATGGAAAAGAAGTCATCCCTATGGTCGAAGCCGCACAGATATGCGAAGAAGCTAAGCCCGATATCATAGATATAAACTTTGGTTGTCCGGTCAAGAAAATAGCAGGCAAAGGAGCCGGGGCGGGAATGCTGAGAAATATCCCTTTGATGCTCGAAATAACACGGGAAATAGTAAAAGCGGTAAATACCCCTGTAACGGTAAAAACGCGATTGGGGTGGGATCATGACAGTCGCATAATCGTAGCATTGGCAGAGCAATTACAAGACTGCGGAATTGCAGCCTTATCAATACATGGGCGGACAAGAGCGCAGATTTATACGGGAGAATCGGACTGGACGCTTATCGGTGAAGTTAAAAATAATCCGCACATGTATATACCGATTATAGGAAACGGAGACATTACAACTCCCAAGCATTGCAGAGAGCATTTTGACAAATATGGAGTTGATGGAATAATGATCGGACGCGGAAGCATCGGCAGACCATGGATATTCCGTGAGATCAGACATTTTCTTCAAACCGGTGAGGAACTACCGCCGGAACCTTTTTCATGGTACTTGAATATTCTTAAAAAACAAGCGATTCAAAGTATCGAACGCCTGGGCGAACGACGCGGCATATTACACATACGCCGTCATTTGGCGATAACCCCGATATTCAAGGGTATTCCGAACTTCAAACAAACGCGCGTAGCCATGCTCCGCGCCGAAACGGTTAAAGATTTATTTGAAATAATGGATAATGTAAAAAATGATCATTTCTCATCAGAAACCGGCTCCTGACATACGGCCATCATTTCCAAATCACTTTCCCGTGGCCTTTGACGAAAGATACTTTCCGCTTTTTCAGGTTATATTTTATTTTTCCTACCGAATCGATGGAGTCCATAAATACGGAAAAATGTTTGGTCACTACATAGCCGGCGACGATCAGTTCTCCCTTAGCCGGCAATCCGGGCGCGGGATGAGGCGTCAAGGCGCGTTTGCCAAATTCTTCTTTTTGCTTTTCCTGTTCGGGCGTAATCCGTCCCCAATGATTCCGTGTGCCGACATGCTCCAATTCCAGATATTCCACCTGTTTTTTCCGTTTCTTTGCCACGTCAACGAACTCGCGCGAATGGGTTGCCGGAACCCGGACGTCTGTTTCTCCATGCACAATATACATGGGAGTCAGCACATTTCCAACGGTAGTGATACCGCTTCTCGAACGGTATGCTTCCCTGTTCCGTTCGGGCGTATCGCCTATCCAGACGATCATTTCATCCCGAAACTCGCCGATTTCATCCTTTTCATACCATTTGGCATAATCGCTGATTCCGCAGGATATAAGGGCGCTGCAAAACAAGTCCGGAAATTTGCCGATAATCGCGAAACCGTTCCCTCCGCCGCCACTCCCGCCTGAGTAATAAACCTGTTCGACGTCGGATACGTATTCCCTGTAATGTTCGATCAAATAAAGATACGTATCGTAAAAGTCGTACAGTTCCAAGCCGTTACAGTCCGGGCGCCCCGTAGAATATTCCCGTCCGCGCATATCCGCCTGCACGGTCAGAAAATCGGGGTACGGGTTTGGCGAATCCTCTGCGGGCGGCATCACCGATTGATGCCACCCGTGGGAAAGCAACAATATGGGCGAAGGCTTGGCCGGTTTATATATAACCGCCGCAAATTCAACATCCTCGGTAATCGTTGATTTAATCCGGATAAAATCGACCTTTTCCGATGTGAAAAAAGTTTCGTTTCCATTTTTGAATTTGATATCTTCAAATAGGGAATCAACATTGACCTGGCAAAATATGCTACAGGAGAAACTAATAAACCACAAAAAAATAATTAATTTCTTCATATTACAATTCATTTTGTAATCGACGCCGCTTCCGATAGCAAAGGCGATAATCGTGGCGCCGGGCTGTTTATCCCGGATGATTTCAGCGGTTGCGATGAACAGGTTGGCGTAGTTTCCGGCTGCAACCGTATAATTCGGTTCATTCCATACTTCCCATTTCTTCCACGTAATCGCGATACCTGGTAACGCACGCCGTCACATAACGTTTCCACGCTTCTATCGCCTCCGGCGATTCGGGAACGGCGGCATTCAACGACGTCCCGCCTCCTCCGGTATAAAGCGGATTGCCATACGACAGACTGACCCAGGGCGTGACGCCCTGGTCGGTCATGTCGTGAATGATTTTGTCTAACCAGAGCCAATCGTATACGCCTTTGTTTTTTTCGGTTTTAGCCCATCCGGACTGTATTCTTGCCTTTTTTGCGCCAAGAGGCCCCAAATATTCCTTCCAATTGGAATAGACTGTCCAGTCCCGGTCCAGCATTTCCGCGCCAACCGACCAGTTGGACGATTGAATCTCACGGGCATGACGGGGCGCTATCTTGCCTGCCTCCTGCCATGACGGGTCGTTTAATTCGATTTCAAGTAAGGAAACGGCATTACATGGCAAAAAGAATTGCAAACTCACGTGGTCTTTTCCTTTCATTTGTAAAGGTTTTTCGAGCAATTCCAAATCCATGCGTTTTTTGATGGAATCAATCGTTATCGGGTCTATGAGTTCGGGCGAACCGGATCTTTTAAATGCGGAATAGGCATTGCTGTGATGTTCGTCAATCCGGTAATGTCGTACCGTCATGGTTGCGGTTTCGCCCCATTGCGGCTTTATCCGGAGGGATACTTTTTCGGCAATGCCGTCATTAAACGGGTGTTCGTGTTGATAGTTTGTTATCAGGATACAGATTCTGTTTTCCGAACGCGTCGCATAAGAAAGGATATTTTTGTTTGATGTCACTGTCGTTTGTATCAACACCTTATCTAATTTCTTAAACATCTGGTAGCCGTTTAATACCGGTTTGTAAAAGCCATTCTTCGTATGTAACGTCCGGTATCCCATGAAATCCGCTTCGGCGAGGCGTTCATAGCCGGACGAACAAAAGGTAAAACTTTCTATCTTCCGGTCGTTTTCCTGTTGCATCCGGATATGCCGTCCAACCCAGTTGGTAAGGAATGCGGCTCCATATTGAGAATTACGTATATCGGCCGTGGGTTTGGTACGGACGCCGGTCGCTCCCCCCGAAGCTTCCCCCCATTCTTCCACGTGAATCGGCAAGTTCTTTAACGGTTCGTATTCATCCCGCATATCAGCGTACATCAGTTGCTGTTCCATCATATAATCTACTTCAGGATACGCCCTGCCGGGAGCCGCGCCGGCGCCGGCGCCTCCATACGTATGAATTGCAATAAAATCAATCGGGGCG
>JAIROL010000256.1 GCA_031257565.1 Tannerella sp.
CGCTACAGGTACGCACCTTTCATCCGAAAAAAATCCGTAGTGCCCAAGGCGGATATCGAAAAAAAAGTGCAGGCTAAAAATCAGGAGGATACAAGCTGATCACCGCAAGTTGGGTTAAGTAAACGTTCGACGACCGATTGCAGGTATTCGATGTTAAATGGTTTTATTATGTACGCTTCCGCTCCGGCGGAAATGCCCTCCGTCTGTTCTTCGGGGGTATTTTTTGCCGATATTAATATAAATGGTATATGAGCGGTTCGTTTGTCTGCTTTGATTTGTTTCATTAAGGAGATTCCGTCAAGTTCAGGCATCATGATGTCAGAGATGATCACTTGAGGGTGTATCGTTTCCAGAATACTGTTTGCCGACAAGGGATTTTCAATTGAAATGACATTATATTTATCTTTCATTATCTCAGATATAAACCAGCGCATTTCGGGATCGTCGTCGATGACAAAAACGGTTGCTTTAGCTGCGTCGTCCGTATTTTTTATATCCTTTTCGTTTTTTTTCCGGCAGGGCAGGGGAGGGGTTAATAGTGGGATTCGTATCTCGCCGGTCTGTATTTTCCATGCGTTTTGTCCGTCCGGCACAGTCGCTTCTTTATAAGGAAGAATCACTTGAAATTCGGCATATTCGTCAGGAACACTTTTTACGTCTATCACCCCGTCCAATAATTTCACCATGTTGTAACAAATGGCTAATCCCAGCCCGTTTCTTGAGAAAAATCCTTTTTGTGTCTGCTTTTCAAGGTTCTCCAGTATATAATACCGGTCAAAGATGTGCGGGATATCTTTTTCCCGAATCCCTTTTCCGGTATTATGGACAAAGAGTTTCAGACACTCATTTTCCTTGTGGATGAGGCATGTTATCCGGCCTTCGTCAGGGGTATATTTGAACGCGTTTGACAACAGGTTTGTCAAAATTTTAGTGATACAACTTTTATCCGAATTCCAGAACAAATCGTATTCGATATCCCATTGGAAATGAATGTTTTTCGATTCGGCCAGTTCGGAGAACGAATCAATGATGCCATTGGATAGTTCCGTAATATTCAGCGGTTCGATGAGATACGCTTTATGTCCGGTTTCGATTCGGCGAAATTCGATAAGTTCCTGTATTAAAGAATATAGTCGTTCGGTGTTTTTCATAATCATAGTTGCGTATTTTTTAATAAAGCCATCGGACTTATCGTATGAGATAATGCGGTTACACGGGCCATAAATCAACGTTAAGGGAGTAGAAAACTCATGCGTTATGTTTGTAAAAAAACGTAATTTGGATTCGTAGACTTCTTCCTTTTGTTGCTGGTGCATCTTTTCTATGATGATTTCACGTTTTAGCCGGTATCTTCTGCGTATCAACTGTACGGAAGTGAATAAAAAGATGATAATCAACAGGAAATATGCAATATATGCCCATATTGTCAGGTACCATGGGGGAAGTATGACGATAGGTAACGAGTAAATGTCGGTCACGACGTCGCCGTTGTCACATTTGACGTGCAAGTTATATTTCCCGGGCGCTATATTTGTGAAATTGACGTCGCCGGAATTGCCGTTTTCAATCCAGATGGAACTGAAATTTTCCAGATTGTAGGAATACCGGCAATTTTGTCCGTTAATATAGTCCGGCGCAATAAAAGATATGGAGAAAAAGTTCTGATCGTATTTTAGCTGAAGGACTTTTTTGCCTTTTTGAGTACGGATGAAATCATTAAGATTTTGTTTTTTGTCGTATATTTTAAGGCCGGTAAAAAATATGCGCGGAACAAATTTCTTTTTTGTGTATTCGTCGGGCGAGATGGCGACAAATCCATTGATGCCGCCGAAAAATAAAACGCCGTTTTTTTCATCTTTCATATAAGCTCCATCGCTGAATTCGAAAACGTTAAGTCCGCTTTTATGGTTGTATTGACGGAAATTTTCGCTTTCGGTATCAAACCGTACAAGTCCGTCGTTTGTGCTTATCCACAAATATCCCTGTTTGTCTTCCAATATTCCGTGAATGGTATTGTTGGGGAGACCTTCTATTTCGTTATAGCTGACGAATGAAACTTCATTTGTTTCGGAATGGTAGTTCGTTAGCTTTAATATGCCGAAGCTTGTTCCTACCCATATGTTCCCTTTGCCGTCCCTGTTTATGTTCAGTATATCGTTGATCGTATGGATATCGCTTCCGGGGAATTTTACTGTAGTAAATGTTTCGTTGTGAACGTTTAGCCTCCTGATCCCGGAACCTCTGTTCCCGAACCAGATGATACTGTCGTTCTCCCGGCATGCGGTAAAAAAGAAATTATATGACATTTCTTCTTTTTCAAACGTAAATCGTTTTACGGATTTTATTACAGGTTCGTCCGTTTCGCCTGTCAAAATCACCTTATAAATACCCGAACCTACGGATGCCAGCCAAAGGGTGGTGTCGTTTATTTCGCAGATGTTGTGGACGAAGAATATTTGTTCTGCGGACTCGGCCGTATGGAAGGGCGCAGAGCGTAATTTTTTTATTTTTTTCTCCCTGTAAGAATAATAATTCAGACCGGGCCCGTCGTTACCTATCCATAGAATGTTCCGCCGACTGCTGCCGGTAAGCGCGTAAATGGAATTGTTATTCAGCAAACTGTTGGCTGTTGTATAATGCGTTGTCTTTTTTGAGTGCATATTATCGTCGGTTGCAAAATCGTTTATGACCAGGAGACCGTCGTCTTTTGTTCCTATCCACAGGTTTTGCTTGTGGTCCGAAAATAATGCCCGCACCGGCTTTTGTATGGAGAAGAGCAGGTTTTCGAACGTGAATGACCGGAACGAAAACATATCTCTTGTGTACATATACAGTCCTTGTCCGTCGGCGCCTATCCATATAATATCCTGTTCATTATCTTTATGCAGACAAAAGACGCCGCAATAAATGCCGATATTTTCCACTTTGTATTTAATTGCATTTTCAGGCGTGTATTTGATTCTTATCACGCCGTTTGTTTGGAAAGCGACCAGATAATCATCATTATCTTTGACGATAGAAGATACGACGCCGCGTTCCTTTGTTTCTTTTTGAAGATTCAGGATTAATTTTTTTTTATGCGATGTCGCATCCATTTCGAACAGGAAATATTTTTCGTCAATGAAATAGATTTTGTCGTTTTCGAGGAAAGCGAAGCGAAGCCCGCAATCGTGAACGAACTCGTCGGTCCGCTTCAAAACAGGTCTGTTTGCATCGAATGATATCCGTATGTTGTAAACGATATTTTTATTTGTAATAATCCATAATATGTTCGAACTGTCGATGAATATTTTCCGGATATCGTCTTTTACAATACCGGGATGTTCGATTGGGATAAACTTTTTACGGTTTCGCTCGTAATAATGTATCGTATTGTTTTCCTTTATGACAAAAACTTCATTCCCGAATGTTTTCGTACCATAGTATATTCCTTCAAATTCGTCGTAACTATCGATTTTTTGTGTGTTTTTATTATAGCAGTTTAAGCCGTGATTCGTATTTATCCATATAATATTGTCTTCGCCCTCCCACACATCTTCAATAAGGTTGCCGGACAGGGAGCCGAGCGGATTTATTTCCGGTTTGAATACCCTTATTTCAGCTCCGTTATACATGTTTAACCCGTCTGCCGTACCTATCCATACAAAACGTTCGCTATCCTGACAAATTGACAGGATAGCGCTGTTCGACAACCCTTCTTTGTTGGATAACCGGCGTAAATTGTATGCATGTGCGGCATATGTCAGAAAAAAAAAGGTTATTAACAAACGGATTTTGTCTGCTTTCTCTTTATGAAACCTCACTTCATCCTCCTGTTTTCAGCCAATTGTTTTCTTAATTCCTCAATCGTTTTGTCCTTTTCCTCAATCGTTTTGTCCTTTTCCTCAAGCGCCTTGTCCTTTTCTTCAAGCGCCTTTTCTTTTCGGGCTATCTCCCGCTCTTTGTCCTGAAGCTCTTTCAGGTAGTCGTCTTCCATTTCCATCTCTATCTGTATATCTTCGCTTTCGGAGGCCATGCGCAAGCGGCGAATG
>JAIROL010000010.1 GCA_031257565.1 Tannerella sp.
AAGAATTGGAAATTTAGCGTTAATAATGATTTCAACTCCGTTTCATATTTCGTACTGACGGTAGAAAAGAAATCCCGAATAGCCAGATGAAACAGATTCGGGTTTTCGTAGTATTGTCCATAAAGGATTTTCTTTTTGGTGAATTTCCATAATCGCTCAATGATATTCAGATTCGGGGAGTAAGGAGGCAAAAACAACAATTCGATTTCCAAACTTGCGGCCAATTCCATAACCGCCTTACAATGTTGGTATCTTGCATTGTCTAACACGATTTTTATAGGTTTGTCTGCATAGATTTCCTTGAGTTGATGAAGGAATGACATGATTACCTTAGCATCAATAAAAGTATTGTTTATCAATGTTGTAACTTCCTTAGTGATGGCGTTGAGAGCGCCGAGTACATTGATGCGGTTTCGTCCGGCTGCGGCTTTGATGAACTTGCGGGTCAAGCTCCATGCTTTACAAACGAAAGGAGCTAATACAAAATGCGCCGCATCGCAAAAAAACAACCGGCATTTTCCTTCTTCTGCTTCTTTTATTGCGGAGTCCAAGATGTTTTCTTTCCATTGCTGCTGTTTTTTCGTATCGGCTTTTGCCGGAATATGACCTGTCTGAAGGTATTTGAAGCCGAGAGAATGTATAAATTTTCGGATTTGTGTTACTCCTCTTGAAATACCGGTTAGTTGGGATATCCGTTGTGAAAATGCGGCTACCTTGGGTATCATTTCTCCTGAAAATTTAGACTTTATTTCTTCCCCATAGGAGGTCAACTCACTTTCCCGTTTCCTATAATTTAATGTAGTTAAGCCTTTTAAGACTCCTTCTTGATAGCTTGCTATCCATGTATCAACACTATTGCGATGGGCATCCAGCACTTCCCCGATAAAGGCATTGCTTAACCCTAATTTGGCCTTTAAATAGACCGCATGTAATCTTTTTTGAATCATTGGATTCAATTCGCTAAATCTTTTGTAACTTAGCGATCGAATTTCTTCTTCGGATAAATTCACTTGAATAAGCATACTGCATTTCTGTAAGAGGTTTTGCAAATATGCTTATTCTTTTTCTATTGCACAAATCTAGGTCGCGCAAAGTATAACAAGGGGGTGGGAAATTCACCACCCCCATAAAAAATAAAAATCATGACAGCAACAAATAAAAACATTACGGTTTGTTCTTTGGAAGACGCAGCCCACAGCGTGGAATTATTCTATTACATGGAAGAAAACGGCATTTCGGACGTATCGGACTTTTTTACCGGTACGGAAGCCGACAAACTGCAAATAGACGGCAATACTATTCATTTTGTCCGCGTGGAAACGCCACAGTCCGACATTATCATTTATTGGGACGACAGTTACGAAACGGACGAAGAGCGGATTAAGGGGATTTTGACACGTTTTTTCAGCCCCGACTTCGGAGACTGTTTTGAAAAAAGGACATCCGTATGGAGTGAATTTAAAGACGGCTGCATCGCTTTCAGGGACGGACAGGGTACATTTTATTCCATTTGGCAGTACACCGGACAAACAGAGTTCGGGACGGAAATAAAATAGCATCAACAGGAAGAAGATATAAATAATCATTTAATAATTAAGGAAATGAATACAAAAAAAGTAAGTTTGACAGAGAGTATGGAAACAAAAGGTATTGTTTCCATATAATTGAGTAAAATCGTTACAGGCGATTTTAATCCCCGCAAGTCAATCAACGAAGGCGAATTGACGGAACTGGCGGAAAGTATCAAACAGGTAGGCATATTGCAGCCTGTCTTAGTTCGTCCGAAAGGCCGGAAGTTTGAAATCGTATGCGGGGAACGCAGGTTCAGGGCGTCCGTTTTGGCGGACACGAAGACCATACCCGCCATTATCCGCAAAATGTCGGATGACGAAGCATTGGAGGCAGCAATTACGGAAAATCTTTGCCGGATTGACGTGTCCCCGATTGAAGAAGCAGCTGCCTACAAACGCCTTGCGGACACAGGACGTTACAATGTGGAAAGTCTTGCCGTTCGCTTCGGAAAAAGCGAAACATATATCCGTAACCGGATGCGTTTGAACGAATTGACGGATGAGATTTTAGACCTCGTAAACGGTGACGGCATTTCGATGACCGTAGCGCTGGAACTCTGCAAATACAGTGCGGATGTGCAGTCGGATATTTACGAAAAACACCTCTCCGGCAAGCCGACGGGTTATTACGGCGACTGGCGCAACCTGACGGCAAGAGAATATGTCAAACGTCTTGAAAACGATTATTGCAACGATTTGAGCCGTTACCGTTTCGACAAATCGGAGTGCGCCGGATGTCCGTTCAATACGAACTGTTACTCCCTGTTTCCCGACGACGAAGGCAGATGCAACAACCTGTTTTGCCTGCGGGAACGGAACAAACGGTATCTGGTCGAAGCCTGCAAGTCGGCGATTGAAAAATGTCCCGGAACGGAAATCGGCCGGACACCATACGGAACGACGGAAAACGACGATGTTTTCGCGGAACTGTCGGAACAGGGTTATGCCGTGAACAAAATTCACATTAACCGCTATCCCCCAAAGCCCGAAGAACCCAAAGCGGAAGACTTCGACGACAGGACGGATTATGAGGAAGCCCAAAGCGAATATTACGCCCGATATGC
>JAIROL010000052.1 GCA_031257565.1 Tannerella sp.
CAAACATGTTAAAAAAGATAAATCCACATTCGTGTGATAACACATGAACAGGATTGCTTTATCTTTTTATGGACAGGTGCGAATAATTTATGGATTCTTTTTTAATTGCCGAATTGCTGATTATTAGACGCTTATTTTGCGTATTTGAAAATTGTATATATCTTTGTAGCGCATAAGGATAAAAACGTATTCGATAAAAGATAAAATATGACACAGCTTATATTAAATAATAGCTTGATTATTAATATTATTTCTATTTTGTTGCTCTTGCGGCGAAAGGAGAAGTGAGATGTGCATATTGTACGAATATATGAAGGCCTTTCTCACGATCATGGTGGGAAAGGCTTTTTTGATACAAATATTTATTTAAAATATACTGATATGGACAGATTATTTATTTTTGACACAACCCTGCGCGATGGAGAGCAGGTTCCCGGATGTCAGCTTAATACGGTAGAAAAAATACAAATAGCCAAAGCGCTCGAAACCTTGGGCGCGGATATTATTGAAGCCGGATTTCCCGTTTCAAGTCCCGGCGATTTCAATTCGGTTGTCGAGATATCGAAGGCTGTTACGTGGCCTACGATTTGTGCGCTGACGCGTGGTATTGAAAAAGATATCGATGTGGCGGCGGAGGCTCTTAAGTATGCGAAACACAAACGTATACATACCGGTATCGGAACATCGGAATATCATATTAAATATAAGTTTAATTCTACGCAGGAAGAAATACTTGAGCGTGCGGCGGCAGCAACCCGATACGCGAAAAAATATGTGGAAGATGTAGAGTTTTATTGCGAGGACGCCGGACGTACGGATAACGAATATCTGGCGCGGGTAGTTGAAGCGGTTATAAAAGCCGGCGCAACAGTCGTTAATATTCCGGATACTACGGGATACTGTCTGCCGTCGGAATTCGGAGGAAAGATCAAATATCTGATGGAACATGTGAGCGGTATTGATAAAGCGATCATTTCTATGCATTGCCATAATGACCTGGGGATGGCTACTGCAAATACGATTGCGGGTATAATAAATGGCGCCCGTCAGGCAGAGGTTACCGTCAATGGGATCGGAGAACGTGCAGGAAATACCTCTCTGGAGGAAGTGACCATGATTCTTAAATGCCACAAGGGGCTCGGCATAGCGACGAATATAAATACTCGGAAAATATATTCGACAAGCCGTATGGTTTCAAGTCTGATGAATATGCCGGTTCAACCGAATAAAGCAATTGTCGGGCGTAACGCATTTGCTCATTCTTCCGGCATTCATCAGGATGGCGTGTTGAAAAATGTCCGGACATATGAAATCATTGATCCGAAAGACGTCGGGATTGATGATAATTCAATCGTTCTTACGGCGCGTAGCGGACGTGCGGCGCTGAAACATCGTTTGCAGGTAATGGGCGTTGAACTGGAACAGGAAAAGCTGGATAAAGTCTACGAGGATTTTCTGAAACTGGCAGACCGCAAGAAAGATATCGGCGACGACGACGTCCTGATGCTTGTCGGCGACGGGCGTAAGGCGACGCATCGTATTAAACTGGAGTATCTACAGGTCACGTCGGGCGTTGGCGTGCGTTCTGTGGCAAGCGTTTGCCTTACTATTGCAGGAGAAAAGTTTGAGGCGGCCGCTTCAGGCAATGGTCCTGTTGACGCGGCAATCAAGGCTGTCAAAATGATTATCCGCCGTCAGATGACAATTCAGGAGTTTTTGATTCAGGCAATCAGTAAAGGCAGCGACGATATGGGAAAGGTACATATGCAGGTTGCATACGACGGCAATGTCTATTATGGTTTTGCCGCGAACACGGATATTATTGCGGCGTCAGTGGAAGCGTTTATAGACGCCATTAATAAATTTGTAAAATGAAGATTTGCCATTATATTTGCAAGTCAGGATAAAGTAAAATATAAGATAATATGAACACATTATTTGATAAGATATGGGATTCGCATGTCGTGACGGCGGTGGAAGACGGACCCGTCCAGTTGTATATTGACAGGCTTTACTGTCATGAAGTGACAAGTCCTCAGGCTTTTGCCGGACTTCGTGAACGGGGATTGAAACCTTTGCGTCCGGAGCGTATCTTTTGTATGCCCGATCATAATACTCCTACGCATGATCAGGACAGACCGATTGAAGATCCGGTTTCAAAAGCGCAGGTTGATGCTCTGGAAAGAAATGCCGGAGATTTTGGTCTTGCCTATTTCGGTATGATGCATCCTAAGAATGGTATTATCCATGTCGTAGGACCGGAAAGAGGACTTACTCTTCCGGGCATGACGATTGTTTGCGGCGATAGTCATACCTCTACGCATGGCGCAATGGGCGCCGTGGCATTTGGCATAGGGACGAGCGAGGTGGAGATGGTACTTGCTTCGCAATGTATTCTGCAACAAAAACCGAAAACGATGCGTATCCGTATAGAAGGCATATCGGGTAAGGGGGTTACGGCGAAAGACGTTGCGTTGTATGTGGCGTCGAAAATGACGACGAGCGGCGCAACGGGATATTTTATTGAATATGCCGGTTCTGTCGTGCGCGACCTGACAATGGAAGGACGTCTTACGTTGTGTAATCTTTCGATCGAAATGGGCGCGCGCGGAGGAATGATTGCTCCTGATGAAGCTACATTCGCTTATATAAAAGGGCGCGAATATGCGCCCAAAGGAGAAGCGTGGGATAAAGCTACGGCTTACTGGAGGACGCTTCAAAGCGAAGAGGATGCGGTTTTTGATAAAGAGGTCTACTTTTGTGCCGATGATATTGAGCCGATGATTACTTACGGTACCAATCCGGGGATGGGAATGGGTATAACAGAAACGGTACCTCCGGCTGATGCAATGCCTGAAGCCGGCCGCGTATCTTATAAAAAATCGCTTGAGTATATGGGCTTTAGCGAGGGTGAAACATTAATCGGTAAACCGGTAGATTATGTATTTTTAGGTTCATGTACAAACGGGCGCATTGAAGATTTCAGAATGTTTGCTTCTCTTGTGAAAGGCCGCAGGAAAGCTCCGCATATTACGGCATGGCTGGTTCCGGGGTCATGGATGGTCGATGCGCAGATACGTGAAGAAGGTCTTGATAAGATATTGGAAGAGGCGGGCTTTACGTTGAGGCAACCGGGCTGTTCCGCCTGTCTGGCTATGAATGACGACAAGATCCCGGCCGGGAAATATTCGGTTTCAACCTCGAACCGGAATTTTGAAGGACGTCAGGGGCCTGGCGCAAGAACATTGCTTGCGAGCCCTCTTGTGGCGGCTGCAGCAGCAGTAACCGGAAAGATAACGGATCCGAGAATCTTATAATCGACCTCGTGCGGCGAGTTTTTAATAAGCAAAGAAATAGTAATTAGAAGAAAGCGTTATGAAAGAAAAATTTGAAATATTACGAAGTACATGTGTTCCCCTTCCATTGGAGAATGTAGATACTGACCAGATAATCCCTGCACGTTTTTTGAAGGCGACAACGAAAGAAGGATTTGGCGCAAACCTGTTTCGCGACTGGCGTTTTGATAAGGAAGGGAATAAAATCGAATCATTTGTTTTGAATGATCCTGAATATAGCGGTAAAATACTTGTTGCCGGAAAAAATTTCGGAAGCGGTTCAAGTCGCGAACATGCCGCATGGGCGATCGCCGGATACGGATTTCGGGTTGTCGTGTCGAGTTTTTTTGCCGATATCCACAAGAACAACGAATTGAATAACGGCGTTTTACCCGTTGTCGTAAGCGAGCCGTTCCTTGCGGAGCTTTTTGCGTCGATAGAAGAAAATACCGGGACGGAAGCGGAAGTTAATCTTCCGGAGCAGACCATAACAAATCTTTCGACCGGCAAAAGCGAATGTTTTGAGATCGACCGTTATAAAAAACACTGCCTGATAAACGGTCTTGACGATATCGATTACTTGCTCGCCAATAAGTCCCGGATCGAGGACTATGAGAAGACGAATATTTTTATCTGATTCGACTTTCAGGTATATATGGAATCCGGCAGAGCGAAGATTGAGAATAAGCTTGTATGGAAGGCAATAATAAACAAGAACTATGATAGAAATAATGGACACGACTCTCCGTGACGGAGAGCAAACGAACGGCGTATCCTTTTCCGTGCACGAAAAAAAGTCGATCGCACGAATGTTAATAAAAGAACTGAATGTAGACCGTATAGAGATTGCGTCGGCCCGCGTATCGGATGGCGAGTTCGAGTCTGTCAGAGGCATATCGGAATGGGCGGCAAAAGCCGGTTGCCTTGATCGTATAGAGGCGCTTGGCTTTATCGATAACGGATTATCCCTCAGATGGATAAAGGATGCAGGATGCTATGTGGTAAATATGCTTTGTAAAGGTTCCATTAAGCATGTGACCGAGCAGTTGAGGAAAACCCCCGAACAGCACATCGCCGATATAACCGGACAGATATTACTGGCAAAAGAGATGGGGATCGATATGAACTTATATCTTGAGGATTGGTCGAACGGAATGAAAAATTCTCCGGATTATGTCTATCATCTGGTCGATTCTTTGAAACGACACCATGTACGCCGTTTTATGCTTCCGGATACCCTTGGCATACTGGACCCTGAATGGACTTATCGGTACTGCAAGGATATGGTGGATCGTTATCCGGAGTTGCATTTTGATTTTCATGCGCATAACGACTATGGTCTGGCTGTGGCAAACGCATATTCGGCCGTACGTGCAGGAGTTAAAGGTATTCATGCGACAATAAACGGTTTGGGGGAACGGGCGGGTAACGCTTCTTTAAGCGGCGTCGTTGCCGTACTTCATGACCAGCTGAAAGAAAGAACAAGTATCGTAGAAGAAAAAATAAATCATGCCAGCAAGAGCGTCGAGATGTATTCGGGGATACATATTGCCCCGAATCAGCCTATTGTGGGAGAAAATGTTTTCACGCAATGTGCAGGGGTTCATGCTGATGGCGACAGCAAAAATAATCTTTACTTCAATTCTTTGATGCCGGAACGTTTCGGACGTATACGCGAATATGCGTTGGGTAAAACTTCCGGTAAGGCCAATATCCGAAAAAATCTGGAGGCGCTGGGTATCGATCTGGATGAAGAATCCATGAGGAAGGTTACGCAACGCGTTATCGAGCTTGGGGATAAAAAGGAGATTGTAACCCGGGAAGACCTTCCGTATATCATTTCGGATGTTCTGCGCTACGATATACAGGAGAATAAGATTAAAATATTAAATTATTCATTATCTTTGACACAGGGATTGAAACCTGTCGCTACATTGAAAGTGGAGATCGATGATAAAGCGTACGAAGAAACGGCTACGGGCGATGGACAATATGACGCATTTGTACGTGCGTTGCGCAAGATTTACAAATCGCTGAACCGTCCGTTTCCGATGCTTGTTAATTATGCCGTATCGATTCCTCCCGGGGGGCGAACGGACGCTTTCGTGCAGACGGTTATCACATGGCGCCATGAGGGGGTTGAATTTAAAACCCGCGGACTGGACGCCGATCAGATTGAAGCTGCGATAAAGGCGACCATTAAGATGCTGAATAAAATAGAAAATTAAAGTATAAAAACTTAACAGGTATTTATTATGAACAAGAAACTGACTATTGCGCTTGTAGCGCATGATAACCGAAAGGTAGACATGATTGAATGGACCCTGCATAATGCGCATTTTTTGTCCGAACATAATCTGATATGTACCGGAACTACGGGCGGGTTAATAAGTAAAGCCTTTGAAGAAAAAGGTTTTGACGTCTATAATATAAAGCGGATGCATTCGGGGCCGATGGGAGGAGATGCGGAGATTGCGGCGATGGTTGTACGGAAAGAGATCGATTTGGCTATATTTCTGATAGACGACCTTAATCCGCAACCGCATGAGGCCGATATTCAGATGTTGTTAAGGCAATGCCGCGTACATAACGTTCCCATTGCATGCAACAGGTATAGCGCAGATTTAATGATAACGAGCGCTTTGTGGGACGACGAAACGTACGTTCCCATGGAACCTAAATATGTACATTTTAACAGGCAGGAAAAATAATGAAATTAAATATAGCCGTATTGCCGGGCGATGGTATCGGCCCGGAAATAATAGAGCAGGCAATGAAAGCGATAGAAGTTGTCTGCAGGAAGAAGAATCTCGAATTGAGTTATAAAACGGCGCTTGTCGGCGCATGTGCGATTGATTCCGTGGGGGACCCTTATCCCGACGAAACGCATGCGCTTTGTATGCAGAGCGACGCTGTGTTGTTCGGAGCAATCGGTTCTCCGACATATGATAACGATCCGACGGCGAAAGTTCGTCCAGAGCAGGGACTGTTGGCTATGCGCAAGAAACTCGGTCTGTATGCAAATATCCGTCCGGTAACCGCTTTTCATTCGTTAGCCCAAAAGTCTCCGTTGCGTGCGGACCTGGTGAGCGGCGTTGATCTGATGTGTATTCGCGAACTTACGGGAGGAATGTATTTTGGCCGTCCGCAAGGTCGGAGCGAAGATGGAAATACGGCCTATGATACATGCGTTTATTCCCGTGAGGAAATAGAGCGTATTGTTCGTCTGGCATACGGATATGCGATGAAGCGCAGAAAAAAGCTGACGATTGTAGATAAAGCCAATGTGTTGGCTACCTCGCGCCTTTGGCGCGAGGTTTCGCAGGAAATTGAAAAAGATTTTCCGGAGGTGGAAACGGAATATATGTTTGTTGATAATGCCGCTATGAGGCTTGTTCAATGGCCGGGAAGCTTTGATGTGATGGTAACGGAGAATATGTTCGGCGATATTCTTACCGACGAGGCTTCCGTTATAACCGGTTCTCTGGGTATGCTTCCTTCTGCATCCGTCGGTCTTCATACTTCTGTTTTTGAGCCTGTTCATGGCTCTTATCCGCAAGCTGCAGGAAAAAACATAGCGAATCCCTTAGCGACAATTCTCTCTGCGGCCCTTATGTTTGAGTATGCATTTAATTTACGGGAAGAGGGTCGTATGATACGCAATGCCGTAACAGCTTCCATGGATGCGGGCATTGTTACGGAAGATATTGCACAGGGAGGCCGGTCATACGGCACATCGGAAGTAGGCGACTGGATTGCCGACCGGATCGGTATCTGAATATTATGTACAGCGCCGCTTCATTCGACGGAAATACAGACATTGCAACCGGATTGCCGACCGGATCGGTATCTGAATATGTACCGGTATGACGCTGGAAAGGACAGGCAGAGGAGAACGTTGGCTCAGAAAGATTCTTTTAGTAGCCGGTCGACAGTTTCTTTGTCGTAACCAAGGTCGCGGGCCTTTTTAAAGTCAACGGCTGCCGATTCCTTTTCGTATTGCGCTAATTTCACACGGCCGCGCAGCATATATAATTCCGCCGAAGGCGCTGTCGTAGCGGCGAATACTTTGTTCAGATCGGTCATTGCGCGACCGTTGCGTTTTGTCAGAAAGTATAATTCGGCCCGTTCTTCAAGAATACGCCTGTTGTCGGGATATTTATCTGCCAGATAATTGAAGATGGTTTCGCTGTCATCATAATTTCCGCGCGCCTTTTCGAGTATAGCATAACCAAAGCGGCCCCAGAAAGCGTCTTTGTCAGCGTCTATTATAAATTCAAAATCAGTTTGGGCAAGCAGGTATTCTCTTGTCTTAATGTATAGCAATCCTCTGTTATAGCGTGCTTGCTCATGCGCGGGATCGTTGGCGATAAGAGTATTGTAGTCGTAGATCGCCTTATCCGTTTCGTCCATCTCCGTATAAAGCTCTGCACGGTTAAGGAGAATTAATTCATCATGCGGACGTTGGGCTAAAGCGGCAGAATATGATATAAGCGCGTCTTCCGGTTTTCCCTGACGGCGTTGGGTTGTTCCCAGATTTGTGAGCAGGGCAAAATTCAGTCTGTTGGCAGGTTCAAGACGCATGGCGGCTTTCAGACATTCCTCTGCAGCCGGCCAGTCGCCGGCGTCGGAGTACTCATAACTCTTTTTTACCATTTCTTCATAGGTTTGTGCAAACGCAAGCTCTCCGCACAGGAAAAAACTGAAGATCAAGATGCAAATTCGTCCCATGTGTACATTATTTATAACGAACTATTGCAACATATAAAAATGAGAAAACCACAGGATATGATTTTCTCATTTTTATATGTTGCAAGGTACTATTTCTTTGAAGCTTCCAAAGATTTTTTTCTGAATTCTTTCAACATTTTTTCAATTTCCAGAGATGCTTTACGTGCGCGTGTTCCTGCCGCTTTGTTGCCTTTCTCAATTTGAGCGTTTGCATCTCCCAGGAAAGCGTTGAAAGCGCTTTCGACTTGTTTTACTAATTTTTCCATTTTTCTTTTTTTTAAATGTTTAATAATTAAGAAGTTGTTTTATTTTCTTTTATTTTTCACGTTGCAAAGATATGTAATTATTGAAATATACAAAGGTTTCGTTGAAAACTTTTACGCGAAAGGTCGTGAAAACGGAACAAATTGTAACCGGTTGCCATTGCCCGGACTCATCGTCTTTATACCTTAATGCACGATCGCGTCTATCGTTTAGGCGTTTTGCTTTATTTACCCAATACTTCGGCAACTTTGTTCTTCAAGTTATCTCCGCGTAAATTACGTGCAAGAATAGTTCCGTCCGGTCCGAACAAGATGATATGAGGAATACCCTGAATACCGTAAAGTTCTGTTGGAATCGCCTGCGCATCAAGAATCTGAGGCCATGCATTTCCATCTTCTTCGATTGCGCGAAGAGTCGCTTCACGCTGATCCCATACGGCAACGCTTACAACGTCAAACAGATCGCCCTTGTACTTATTATATACTTCCGCTATAACAGGCGTCTCCAAACGACAAGGTTTACACCATGACGCCCAGAAATCCACAAGCACATATTTTCCCTTTCCCACATAATCGGAAAGAGACGCCGGCGAACCGTCCGAATTACCATTGTCGATCGTAAAATCCACAAAAGGCATTCCTGCAGCTGTCTGACCAAGCTTATCATAATACGCTGCCATCTGTTTTATCGGACCAAAGTTCAAAACATTCTCTCCTACAAGTTTACAGGCCTCATTAAATAGCTCTTCAGAAAGCTCCGTCCGATTCTGCATCCACGTATAAAAAACCATTGCCCCCAGCGCATCATTAGAATGTTCTTTCAAATAGGCCCTCGGTAATTCATTCAATTCAATAAAAAGATCATCCACTATCTCATCCTGTATTTCTCCTTGTTCAGACGCCGAAAGAGACATATCCACGCCTGCCAGCTTTTCTCTTGCCTGCTCAATAATATCCGCACTTTTCGATAAAAATTCATTCATTTTCTCCGTCAGAAGATTCCCTTTTGCACTGTAGGGATCTGCCATATCGACCGTCATGGTTCCTTTCTCCAGGATGATATTGGCCTGAAGATCCCCAAGAGTCAGACTTCGCGCCATAGCGCTATCCGCAACGCCTTTAAATACAAATTTTTTACCTGATATTACTGCGCTATCCACAATAAGACCATCATTATAATCAGTCATATATACGACTTCTCCATTCTCTATCCCATCCGGAACAATACCATTTAGCACATACTCATTCTTACCGCAACAAACAACCAACATTGCCGCACAAACCGATATAACAATAAAACTGATTCTCTTCATTTTTAATTATTTAAAATTTTCTTTCACAACATGCCGCAAAATTAATATTAATTTCCGAAAAAATACGCCATTCATTCTTTTTATTGATTATACATGTCTGCATTTTTTGTTATATTTGCATCCTTAAAATAGAGCGACAATGAAAAAAATACTTATAATCATCCTATTATCAGCAACATTTATGAATTTAATGAATGCGGCCAATCCTTTATTAAGCAGATTTAAAACGCCCCGTGAGACCATCCCTTTTAACAAAATAAAAAACGAGCATTTTATTCCGGCGTTTGACGAGAGTTGCAAGCTATTAAATGAAGAAATAAATGAAATCATAAACAACCCGGATTCTCCCACCTTTGAAAATACAATTGTGGCGATCGAAAGAAGCGGTTCTTTACTGAAACGCGTTTCCGGCGTATTTTACGGATTGCTTGACTCCGAAAATGATGATGAACTGCTTGAGATAGCTCAGATCATTTCACCTCAAATATCCGCCTGCCATCATAACACTTATCTGAATGACACTTTATTTTCACGGGTAAAAGAGATCTATCAAAACAGAATCGTTCTGAATCTTTCAACCGAAGATTCGCGTTTGCTGCAAAAAACATACAACTCCTTTTTCGATAATGGGGCAAACCTTTCTCCTGAAAACAAAGAAAGATACCGTGAGATAAGCGCTGAACTGAATTTATTGGAACTGAAATTCAACCACAACGTTCTAAAAGATGAAAATTGCTTTGAGATGTTGCTGACTGATGAAAAAGACGTCGCCGGACTATCGGAAAGTCTACTTGAAGCGGCGGCTATGGAAGCAAAAAACAGGGATCAAAACGGTTGGTTATTTACCCTGTCCGAACCCAGTTATCTTCCGTTCATGCGCGATGCGGAAAATCGTGAATTACGAGAAAAAATGTACAGAGCAAGAGTAAATGTGGGTAATAACGATAATGAGTATGATAATAAGGAAATTGTAAAAAGGATTGTCAATATACGGTTAGAAATTGCACGCATGATGGGATTTCAAAATTATGCGGAATATGTGCTGAAGGACCGAATGGCAAAAAACGAAGAAAATGTTATAGACCTCTTGCAGGAATTACTTAACTACTATAAACCCCTTGCCGTTAACGAATATAACACAATTAAGGGATACGTTTCCGGACGTGAAAACATTGATAACTTCACTGTAATGCCATGGGATTGGAGTTATTATTCAGAAAAACTGAAGAATCTGCATTTCAAAATCAACGATGAAATGACGCGTCCATACTTTGAACTTGAACGTGTCAGACAAGGAATTTTCGACCTTGCAACAAAACTTTATGGTATTACTTTTAAAGAAAATAAAAAGATTCCCGTATATAACTCTGATGTAAAAGCTTATGAAGTATTTGACAAAAGGGGTAATTTTGTCGCTATTCTGTACACGGATTTTTACCAGCGCCCGACCAAAATGTCCGGAGCATGGATGAATAATTTCCAGGAACAATATATTGATGAAGAAGAAAAAGATCATCGCCCGCACGTTATCATCGTAATGAATTTCAGCGCTCCGACAGAAACAAAACCTGCGCTTCTGACATATTCCGAGGTAGAAACTTTCCTTCATGAATTCGGGCATGCTCTCCATGGAATGCTCAGTAAATGCATGTATGAAAGCCTGTCGGGCACAAATGTCGAACCGGATTTTGCCGAATTGCCATCACAAATTATGGAAAACTGGCTGAAAGAAAAAGATTTCCTCGACCTGTTAGCCGTTCATTACGAAACAAAAGAAAAAATACCCGCCAATATGGTAAAAAATTTAGTCGATGCAACGAACTTTAATATCGGAAACAAATGCTGTCTACAGTTAAGTTTCAGCCTGTTAGACATGGCATGGCATACCCTGACGGCGCCCTTTGACGGCGATTTTGAAGAATTTGAAAAAGCGGCATGGGAATCGACCGTAGTATTACCCGACGTACCCAACACATTAATGACCACATCCTTCGGACATATCTTTACGGACAATGAATACGCCGCCGGATATTACGGATATAAATGGGCGGAAGTACTTGAAGCAGATGCTTTTGCCGCATTTAAAGAAGCCGGGATATTCAGTAAGGCAGTTGCGACGTCTTTTCTGGACAACATTCTGAGTAAAGGCGATACGGATGACCCGAACAGGCTTTACATTCGCTTCCGTTGTCAGCAACCGACCATAACCGCGCTGTTACAACGTAACGGCATTGCATATAACCAGATAAAAAAACGATGATATTACATTTATATTTTTTTAAAACAGTCATTCTTCTTTTTTTAGTACTTTTGTACGCTGAAATTTCAAAAATACTCCAAAATACTGTTCTTGAACTTAATGATGACTGAAAAAGATAAAAAACAACATGAGGTTGATGTTCGTTACTTGAGAATGGCTAAAATATGGGCTGAAAATTCTTACTGTAAACGCCGACAGGTGGGCGCCCTGATTGTAAAAAATCAAATGATCATATCCGACGGATATAACGGTACTCCAGCCGGATTTGAAAATATATGTGAAGACGAAAACAATATGACCAAGCCGTATGTACTTCACGCTGAAGCCAACGCAATAACCAAAGTGGCGGCGTCAAATAACAATAGCGCCGGAGCGACAATATACGTAACTTCTTCTCCATGTATAGAATGTGCAAAACTGATTATACAGGCAGGAATAAAACGCGTCGTTTTCTCTGAAAAATATCATACGGAAGAAGGAATCATCCTTCTTAAGCGCGCAGGAATTGCCGTAGATTTTATTGAAATATAAACAATATAATAAATTAAAAAATGAACAAAAACAGGCGCTTTATATGGGTAATATTATTGATTGTGACAAGCCTACTGCTGGGATTTTATGCAGGGAAATATTTCCGCATAAAAAATCCGCAATTAAAAATATTACGTTCCGAACAAAATAAGATAAACGAGACCCTTGAAATTATAAGCAATAATTATGTTGATACAGTCGATATAAGCTATCTGTCGGAAAGCGCTGTCGGAAAGATCATAAGTGAACTTGACCCGCACTCTTCCTATATTCCCGCTTCGGAAGTAGAGGCGGCAAACGAAGATCTTGAAAGTTCATTCAGCGGTATCGGCATACAGTTCAACATGCAAACCGATACGATTATTGTAATAAGCATCATATCCGGAGGTCCTGCTGAAAAAGCCGGCCTGATGCCGTTCGACCGGATCATGACGGTAAATGATTCCGTCGTTGCCGGACAAAATATAGGCTCAACTAAAATGATGAGAATGTTACGCGGCCCTAAAAACAGTAAAGTAAGATTAGGCATACAACGTGGAAATGGAAAAGACCTCATTGATTTCGAACTCGTTCGAGGAGATGTTCCAAACTATTCTGTCGACGCTTCATATAAGATCAGCGATAATATCGGGTATATCAAAGTAACTAAATTCGCAAGATCTACTTACAGTGAATTTCTTACGGCAATAGCAAAACTCAAGGAGGAAGGAGTAAAAGAATTTATTATAGATCTGCGCGATAATCCGGGAGGCTATATGGAATCTGCAATCTATATGATCAATGAATTTTTATCAAAAGGCAGCATGATTGTCTATACGCAGGGGAGAGCTTATAGCCGCACAGACACCTACTCCAATGGAAAAGGAGCCTGTCAGGACGCCCCTTTGGTTGTGTTAATTAACGAACTATCCGGCTCCGCCAGCGAAATATTCTCCGGGGCCATTCAGGACAACGATCGCGGATTGATTATCGGACGCCGTTCTTACGGCAAAGGCCTTGTCCAAACAAAACTCGATCTGTCCGACCATTCGGAATTACTTCTTACAATAGCGCGCTACTATACTCCTTCGGGAAGATGTATTCAGAAAGACTATGAGCTTGGAAAATCAGAAGAATACAGTCAGGATATACACAACCGACTCATGCATGGGGAATTTTATTCGGTCGACAGTATAAAAATGAATGACTCTCTTGAGTTTAAAACAATTGGCGGTCGTTCCGTATATGGCGGAGGCGGAATAATGCCTGATATTTTCATCCCGAGAGATACTTCCTGTATCACTTCTTACTTCTCAAATATCATTAATACCGGTATCTTATTTCAGTTTGTACTTAATTATTCAGATAAGAATCATGACAAGCTCGACAAATTCAGCAATTATAAAGAGTTGTACGAATACCTGAAACAACAACCGCTTATCTATGAACTGGCTGACTTTGCCGCATCAAAAGGGATAAAGAAACGTCCGACCCTCATGGAAATTTCCAAAAATCTGATTGAAACCCAATTGCATGCGTATATCACGCGCAATTTCTTTGATAATGAAGGATTCTATCCTATACTTCTCCATGATGACGCCACGTTGAACAAAGCGATCGACGTAATAAAAAAAGGTATATGGAAACCTGAAATATACAATCAACACCGTGATACGAAAGAACAGTCGCTTAGTAGTTCCGCATATAGATCAGGCGGTATCATTTCGAAACCGCTTTATGCATATCATGATTAGAAATAAACAATTCATCCGGGAAAAGGTAGCAGAACGCAAAAAATATTTATCCGGGAAAACGATTGCGGATTTATCACGGAAAATAGGCGACCGACTCGTACAAACAGACGCCTTTCAAAAGGCGAAATGTATCGCATTATATTATGCCATGGAGGATGAAGTACAGACTTCCGGACTTATAGAAGAATGGTTCGCAACAAAAAAGATAGTATTGCCCGTTATTTCCGGAGAAACCATTGATTTTTTTACATATACGGGAAAAAATAATCTGATGAAAGGCATTTGGGGAATCAGCGAACCGGTTTCCACAGAATTAATTTCGCCTGAAGATATTGATCTTTTTATTATTCCGGGAATAGCCTTTGACCATAAATGTAACCGTATGGGACGCGGTAAAGGATACTATGACAGATATCTGGCCGGCATAAACAAACCGACCATAGGATTATGTTTTGACTTTCAATTATTTGAACAGATACCCGCGGAAATACATGACAAAAAAATGATGTTGGTAATAACCGAAAATGCTACCGTATCACTACATCATCAATAACGTCCGAACCGGCATGTTCATTAAGCGTAATAACCAGTCGCTTACGCATGGACAACATTTCACTGCGAACCACCGAAGAAGTCATTGATACGTAAAGTATACGATTTTTCACATATACATTTGTCGTATACCGGATTATTGACGGGCCAAAAAGCTCGCCCCATAAACGTTCCACGCGCGCCTCAAGCATTTTATGATAAAGTTCCGGATTTTCTCTCCAGAAAAAGTGTAAAGTCTCTCCTAAGCGTACAGTTTTCCTTCGTATCATTTTATGTCGTTTTAGTTTCCATTAGCCGCACCTCTCCCTGTTCCACCTTGAACAACGAATAATCCTGCTCCATCGCTTCAAGTATACGGTCCAGATACTTCCGGTTTGTATCTGTAATAAAGATCTGACCGAAACGGTCTCCGCCGACGAGACCGATTATTTTCTCAACTCTCTCTACGTCCAGTTTATCAAATATATCATCAAGTAAAAGGATCGGTTTTGTTACGCCTTTCGACGCCATATATGCGAACTGTGCAAGCTTTAATGCGATCAGATATGTTTTATTCTGCCCCTGGGAACCGATTCGACGTATCAATTGTTCATCAAGAGTCATTTCAATATCATCTTTATGTATACCCATTGAAGAATAACCCAACAACAGGTCTTTGGCCCTTGACCTTCCCAACTGTTCCGTTAAATCGCCTTTTACAAGCTGCGAAATATAACGCAGACCGACCGTTTCGCCGGAATTGCAAATCATACTGTGATATTCGTTGAATACGGGAATTAACCGCTCTACCAGCGCCACCCGTTTCTCATATATCTGCCGGCCATAAGCGCCCATCTGCATTTCAAGTACATCATACAAAGATGCATCGTTGCGCTGATCCCGCAATAAAACATTGCGTTGCATAATCGCTTTGTTATACTGAATAAGAGAATGCAGATACGGCTTGTCATGCTGTGAAATAATCATATCGACAAAACGCCGGCGTTCATCGCTCCCTCCACGTATCAGATCCGAATCAGCCGGCGAAATCATTACCAAAGGCAACAAACCTATATGCTCCGACAAACGTTCATATTCTTTTTTATTCCGCTTGAACTGCTTGCGTTGCCCGCGACGTATCGCGCAAAAAACATCTTCCTCCTTGCCTTCATAGTCATAAAATCCCTGAAGTACGCACAATTCTTCTCCGTTACGAATTAACCGACCGTCAGGAGCATGTATATGACTCTTGCAAAATGAAAGATAATATATTGCGTCAAGCAAATTAGTTTTTCCCATACCATTATTACCGAAAAAACAATTCGTCTTGACGGAACACACAATTTCCGCCTGACGTATATTTTTATAGTTCAATACTGATAATTTATTTATTATCATAGATTTGCCCACTCTCCCAGAATTACTTGTTCCGACAAATATAAAAAATATCTTGCGATTTATGCATTATATCCGCAAAAAAAACTAATTTTGCACGCTGAATTAAATGATATACATTAATAAAAGAAATCATAAACACAAAATAGTATGGCAAATAAAGAAACTGAGAAGAAAATCGCTAACGCAGAAAAAGAAGTTGGAGAAATTGTTTCACGTTCGGAAAAGTTCATAGAAAACAACAAAAAGAATATTACTTATGGTATCATTGCTATTGCAGCAGTTATCGGCGTCATAATGGCATATAATCACTTATATCAAATACCCAAAAGCAAGAATGCCGCCGTCGCTTTATTCAAGGGAGAACAATATTTCCAAAAAGATTCCTTTAACCTTGCATTAAATGGAAATGGGGTTGATTATGACGGTTTCGAACAAATCATCAAACAATATGGCGGAACAAAATCCGGGGACCTGGCAAAAGCTTATGCCGGTATTTGTTATTACAAAACCGGCGATATGGAAAATGCAATCAAACACCTGAAATCGTTCAAAGGCGATGATGATCATATTTCACCGGCGATTGTCGGACTTATCGGCGACTGTTATGTTGAATCGGGAGATATCAAACAGGGGATTTCTTATTTCGAAAAAGCTGCATCAAAAGCCAATAACGATTTTTTAAGTCCGATCTATCTGAAAAAAGCAGGTATTGCTTACGAAAGTCTGCAACAATATGACAACGCAGTGAAAGCATATACTGCCATACAAGAAAAACATGCCGCCTCCGTGGAAGCTATGGACATTGAAAAATATATTGTTCGCGCTCAGCTAGCAAAGAACTAATATGGCTACCGCATATCAAAATTTATCATCGTATGATCTCAATCGTATTCCCGACGCATCTAAAATGCGTGTGGGAATTATTGTTTCCGAATGGAACAGTTCCATAACGGAAAAATTACTCGAAGGAGCATGCAACACACTGGAAAAACATGGGATTTTGCATGATAATATTCCTGTATTCCGTGTTCCGGGTAGCTTTGAACTTACGTTTGGAGCTCAGCAGGTCGCAAAATACGGAGATGTGGATGCTGTGATTGTCTTAGGTTGCGTAGTAAGAGGCGACACTCCGCATTTTGATTATGTATGCGAAGGTGTTACGGAAGGAGTTGCAAGATTAAATTCCACGCAGGATATTCCCGTGATATTTGGTCTTTTAACCACAGATAACATGCAACAGGCCGAGGATCGTGCAGGAGGAAAATCAGGAAATAAAGGAGACGAATCTGCAATTACTGCAATAAAAATGATCGATTTTATTTGCAAATTAAAAAAATAGTCTTACCTTTGCACCGCAATTATAAAAAAGGGGCAGTTACCAGAGTGGCCAAATGGGGCAGACTGTAAATCTGCTGGCGTACGCCTACGGTGGTTCGAATCCATCACTGCCCACTCCCCCCAAGTTTGAAGAACAATGTTTCGACAGGGTTAGGCAAATAAAGGGGATATCGAAAATTGCGGAAGTAGCTCAGTTGATAGAGCATTAGCCTTCCAAGCTGAGGGTCGCGGGTTTGAGTCCCGTCTTCCGCTCTCAAATTTTAACGCTAAATATCAGCAAAATAAGGGGTTCAACGACATGTTGAGCCTCTTGTTTTTTTATATGA
>JAIROL010000073.1 GCA_031257565.1 Tannerella sp.
TTGGTATCGAGCGTAATGTCTCCATTATTGGCAATAAATTTTTCATAAATTCTTTCGTCGCAAAAGTGTTCATACCGTTCCAAATTCATGGCGAACAGGCGATATATATTATGCGCTAATATAGTCATAACCAGATCGAAATCAACCTTAATAACCATAGACGAAGAACCCCTGTTAAGATGAAAAAAATCAATCTGTTCGGCAATACCTTTTTCCACAAGCCATCTGAGAGAATATTTGCGAACCGCCTTTTCGACAGGCAATTCAAAGTCATTGGTAATGATCAGCGCAGGTTTGGCTCTACCATGCTCGGTAATAATCACCTGCCTGATCAATTTGGACTTCCCTGTTTTGCTGTCACGATATCCGGGCAAGGCGATTTTTTCATCCCGCACCTTCAAGGTACGCTTTTTTAAACCGCTTGCTTCTACCCGTATTGTTTTGTAGTTTTTATTTTTACGGATTCCTTCCACGATGTTTTTGCCCCTTCGCCGGATGGTGATAAATTTAATCTGCTGTTCATCCGGTTTGGAGAGATTTTCATAATTGGTAAACTTGCTGTCGAAAATAAGACAGTTGAGTGTTTGAGTTCCGGCGGCAGTTTGTTTGTAAAAGTCCAGATATTCAAGGACAACATCCGATTCATTTTTATGAAGGACATTGCATCCCCCATAATCAATAATTCCGTTGTCCGGATTTTGGGCTAAGACAGCCGGCATACTCGAAAGCGCTTCAAATTAGGAAGTCCCTATGATAAATTTGAAGACACCGACCTGCGTAAGAAAAATTACGTTTATCTTGGCGGCGGCGAATATGAAGGGATGTTTATTGTCGGGGAAATGATAAACCCTATAACCGGCGTAGCGGCGCTTTATGATGGTAGCCGCGATTATCCAGAAGGCGATATTGTAACTATGGTAGATCAGATCGCCCAACTATCCACAATGAAAAGTTATCCGAACGGACGCAGGGAAGGCGCGCTTTATGCAGAAGAAAATTCGGGCGTAAGAATAGTAAAACTGACTCCTATTCCCAATAAAGCAGATAATACGATGTATTACGACGCGGATATTCCTGTTATTCGTTATACCGAAATAGCGTATATGCTGGCTGAATGTAAATACCACCAGGGAGACAAAGCGACGGCTGCTGATCTTATCAATTCGGTGCGCGCCCGCTATTTTGAAAACGGCGACCCGAATCCGGTTACAATTGCTAATCTTGATAAATATCGCCTGGCAGATGAATTTCTGATTGAATTTATCGGTGAAGGACGCCGCCGTACCGACCTCGTTCGCTGGGGAATGTACACAACGGAATCCTGGTGGGATCACCCGTCCGACGGAACCGGTAAAGAGTATCTTAACCGTTTGCCTATTACACAAGGCATGCTAGAAGCAAATCCGAAATTGGAGCAAAATCCGGGATACAATTAATAAACAAATTATGATTATCCGCAAGTCTAAGATACTTGCGGATAATCATTAAATAATACTTCAAGCAACTTCTTTATAGCGACTTCCGGAGATTTGTTTTCCCCGAGAAAAGCCACAAATTTACTTCCGATAATCGCGCCCGACGCATTATCGCATGCCGCACGAAATGTCGCTTTATTGCTTATTCCAAATCCTATCATCCGGGGATTTCGTAACGACATCGAACTGATTCGATGAAAATAAGCCTGTTTTTGTTCATCAAATGATTGCTGTGCGCCGGTAGTCGCAGCAGACGACACCATATAAATAAATCCATCGGTATACTCGTCAATTAAACGGATACGGTTCTCGGACGTTTCCGGAGTTATCAACATCGCTACCTTAATCCCATACTTATCCGCAACAGGTTTAAAATCATTCAAATAATCTTCAAACGGCAAATCCGGAATAATACAACCGTCTATTCCGCACTCGTCACATGATCTGCAAAAATTTTCAAATCCATATTGCATAACCGGATTAAGATAACCCATAAGCAATAAAGGTATTTTCACTTCATCACGTATATTTTTCAGTTGACCGAAAAGATAGCGCAACGACATACCATTTTTCAATGCCCGGGTAGCCGCATTTTGAATAACGACCCCATCGGCTATCGGATCGCTGAAAGGTATGCCTATTTCTATCATATCAACCCCGTTTCTCTCCAATGTTCGTATTACATCCGCCGTATTATTCGCCTCCGGATATCCGGCACAAAAATAAATGGAAAGCAAGTCTTTCCTTCCTGTCTCAAACAACTCATTAATTCTGTTCATAAAATTTGATTTTAGCCTGTTGTTTTTTTATTCATCTATAAACTCTGCTCTTTGTCGCATACCGGTATACAATAAAAACTCATTTGATATCCGGTTTACGGATTTTTGTTATAAATTCTTTCAGCTTGCCGGTATCTTTCATCGCGGGAGATATTTCAAATCCGCTATTCAAGTCTATTCCCCAATATTTAGAATGCTGTATCCGACTTATTTCAACTATGCAGTCGGGAGACAATCCGCCGCTCAACAAGAACGGCGTATCGCCGCAATATAGATCTAAAAGCGACCAGTCAAAGCGACTTCCGGAACCCCCGTAACCTGCGCATTTCGTATCAAACAAAAAATAATCGCAACAATCCGGATAATTCTCCGTTTTCTTAAAATCTCCCGCCGATGCAATAGAAAAGGCTTTGATTACAGAATATCCCCGTTGCCGTAAATTCCCGCACAAATCAGAGGCTTCATTACCATGTAGCTGTAAAAAGCTTAATTGATACAAATCAGCTTTTTCAAGTATCTGTTCCAATGTTTCATTAACAAATACGCCAACCTTATGTTTCAGACATCGACGGATCGCTTCGATGGAGTTGTTATCTGCCTGAACATACCTCGGCGATTCCGCATAAAAAACAAATCCGACAAGATCCACATCTAAAGCCTCTATCCGGCGTATATTCTCCGGATCACGCATCCCGCAAACCTTTATTTTCAGTTCCTTCATCCGTCATATTTTTAATAAACTGCGCTAATGCCTCTCCGGGATTTTCCGTTTTCATAAAAACCTCGCCCATCAAGAAACCACGGAAACCGGCGTCACGGAGTCTTTTAACGACTTCTACCGCAGATATTCCACTTTCGGAAATAAACAACGGAGCCTCTCTTCCTTCTCCGGCCTCCGATCTCATATATTCGATCAGTCGGAATGAATTTTCGACATCGGTGCGAAACGTTCCCAGATGACGGTTATTCACGCCCAGCATATCAACATTTTCGTTCAGCCGGGACAATTCATCCTCGCAATGAACTTCCAGTAATACTTCCAATTCGAGTTGATGAGCTGTCGTTGCCAGTCGCTTACATTCTTTCTTTGTCAGGGATGCGGCAATTAACAGTACAGCGTCGGCTCCCATTATGCGAGCTTGATACAATTGATATTCGTCAATGATAAAATCTTTACGTAAAAGCGGTAATTTCGCAAGTGAATGCGCCTGCTGTAAATCAGTAAATGATCCGCCGAAGAAATCGCTGTCGGTAAGGATAGAACAGGCCGAAGCCCCACCCTTTTCATAAGCCGGCACAACATCCTTTACCTTCGCGTTCGGATGCAACCATCCTTTTGAAGGCGAACGTCGCTTAAATTCGGCAATAACGCCCGATCGCGACCGTTCCAGCGCCTGCCGCACAGATACAGTCTTACAATCCAAACGCTTTGAGCCGAGATTAAGCAACAAATCCAACGGAACAGCCTCCTTCTGGCGCGCCATCTCCAATCGCTTATTTGCAATAATCGTTTCTAATATATCCATAACAATTTCATTAATACTATCCGTTTATCTCTATAAACTTCTTCAATACATTCCGTGCGTTGCCGCTCTGCAACGACTCCCGGGCTTCATCAAGACACTCTTCTATACTCTTCCCGGGACATATAACCTGAATTGCAAAAGCGGCATTTACCAGTACGCTGTCACGTTGCGCTTCAGTCGCAGTATTACTTAATACCGCATCAAATATTTCCGACGCCGCCTCCGGAGTATTGCCTCCCCACAAATCTTCTCCCTTGTAACGTTTCATTCCCAGCATCTCTGGAGAATACACTTTTTCCTTTTCAGGCATTGCCACTTTAAATTCCGAAGTAAGAGATATCTCATCATAGCCATCCATACTGTGAACGACGCCAAAGCGTGTCCCGCTTGTCTGATACGTATAACTGTAAAGACGGAACAGCGGCAGATTATAAACGCCAAGCAGCTGATATGCAGGCTTAACCGGATTTGCCAAAGGCCCGAGAAGATTAAAAAACGTACGTACGCCCAGGTTTTTCCGTATCGGAGCTACCGCTTTCATTGCAGGATTAAAAAACGGGGCATGGAGATATGCCATACGGCAGGCGTCCAGCGATTCGCGCAACTTTTCTATCTCTTTCGTAAACTTAACGCCATGCTGTTCTATCACATTACTTGCGCCGCTCACCGAGGTTGCGCCGTAATTACCATGCTTTACCACATTATATCCCGCGCCTGCCAGCACAAAACAGGAAGCAGTGCTTATATTAAAAGTATTCTTCCCGTCTCCTCCCGTACCGACAATATCGATCGGCTTATACTCCGATAAATCGACCGGCACACACATAGACAGCAATGCATCACGGAATCCGGCTAATTCGTCGACAGAGATACTTCGCATCAAAAAAACGGTGATCAGCGCAGAGACCTGTTCATTATTATATTTTCCTTCAGCGATATTTACCAGAATCTTTTGCGCTTCTTCACGTTCTAAATAACGATGTTCAAAAAGATGATATAATAGATCTTTCATTTTTTTATCATTTTTACATGTACAAAACTAAATTTTAACGCCAAAGCTATTAACTGCTTATCCAGTTCCCAATTATCTTCTTTCCCTGCGGAGTTAAGACTGATTCGGGATGAAACTGCACGCCTCTCACATCATACCGACGATGGCGTATGCCCATTATATACCCGACTTCGGCATCGACAGCCGTAATTTCAAGACATTCGGGAAATTCGTCTTTCGAAACTACCCACGAATGATAACGTCCGGCGCGAAACCCAGGCTCCAATCCATCAAACAACTTATCTTTTACCAGTATGCGGATATCCGAACAGACGCCATGATACACCTCTTTCAGGTTTAAAAGCTTCGCTCCGAAAACTTCTCCTATCGCTTGCTCTCCAAGACAAACTCCCAGTATCGATTTCGTTGATGCGAACTTTTTTATAAGAGGTAATAACAATCCGGCCTCCGAAGGTATTCCGGGACCCGGAGACAATATGATTTTATCATACGCCTCTACTTCTTCCAATGATATTCTGTCATTGCGACGCACATCCGTATCCACGCCTGATTCCAACAGGATATGATACAGGTTATACGTAAAAGAGTCATAATTATCCAATAATAAACACTTCATATTATTTAAGATTTAAAATTTAACCTGCTAATACCGCAGCCTCTCCGCTTCATATATAGCTTTATTTAATGCGCCGAGTTTACTGTTTACCTCCTGCAGTTCCCGTTCGTCGTTACTTTTCGCTACGATACCGGCGCCAGCCTGATAATACAGTATATTACTACGGCTGACAAACGAGCGTATTGTTATAGCCTGATTCAGATTTCCGTTAAAGCCGATGAAGCCGATACATCCGCCATACGCTCCACGATTATGCTTCTCTATCTCTGTTATAAGCTGCATAGCGCGTACTTTCGGAGCGCCGCTTAACGTACCTGCCGGAAACGTATCTATAAACGTTTTTATAGAATTACCGTCACTGTTTATATCGCCGCTTACCCGCGACACAAGATGCATTACATGGCTGTAATACTGCACTTCTTTATAAAAATAAACCTTCACATGATGAGCGTTACGACTTAAATCATTACGCGCCAAGTCTACAAGCATCACATGCTCCGCATTTTCCTTCGGATCATTTACCAGGTCTTCAACACGCTGCTTATCCAACGCTATATTTCCCGAGCGAAAAGCCGTTCCTGCAATCGGATCGATACTGGCCCGGCCATTTTCAATTTTGCAATGGGTTTCCGGAGATGAACCGAAAATCCGAAAACCTCCAAAATCAAAATAAAACAGATAAGGGGAAGGGTTTATACTTCGTAAATAACGATAAACTTGAAAATCATCCCCAATGTAAGGCTGTTCAAAACGACGACTCAATACAATCTGAAATACATCGCCACGCAAACAGCGCTTTATTCCCTGACGTACCATCGCTTTGTACTCTTCATCAGTGACAGGCGAAGTACGCTCGCCCGCCGTCCTGAAGTCGTATGAAGCATAGTTCCTGTTTTCTATTAACGCCTCGATCTCATTCAAGCGACTATCTTCCTTTTCATGACACAATTCGATAAGGGTAAGTTCGTTTTGAAAATGATTGAATACAAGCATATATTTGTATAAAATATAATACATGTCAGGCGCATCCGTATCTTTATGATGATATTCCATTACCGGAATATTTTCAAAATAACGCACGGCGTCAAAAGCCGTATAGCCAAATAATCCGCAGAGATCTTTATCATCTCCCTCTATTAAAAACCGGTTCAGAAAATCATTCAATGCATCTGATACGGAATATTCATCACTCAGAAATCTGATAATCTCTTTTCCTTCAGGATATATACTTGTCGATTTTCCGGAGTTTATGCCGATGCTTGCCAACGGACAAAGAGCTATAAATGAAAGGCTATTCTCATTTCCGTGGAAATCAGAGCTTTCCAATAATGCCGACTTCGGGTAAATATCACGAAGTTTCAGATACAGGCTGACCGGCGTATGCAGATCGCCTAACAGTTTTTTACTTATGGTTTTAAATTGATACATCACTCAATAATTAAAGTTAAATATTCATCACTAATTGCTTATCGTTCTTTACTCGCTGCTTATCGTTCTTTACTCGCCACAGAACGACAAATAAGTATCCATATCCTTATCTCCGCGACCGGAAACCGTCAATACCACAACATCATCCGGTTTAAATTTTATCTTCGGAATCACGCCCAGCACATGCGCGCTTTCAAGAGCGGGAATAATACCTTCGGTACGCGTCAGCTCAAAAACGGCGTCTATTGCTTCATTATCATTTACTGCAAAGACTTCCGCCCGTTTCGTTTCCGATAAATTCGCATGAACAGGTCCAATGCCGGGATAATCAAGACCTGCGGATATTGAATAAGGTTCTTCGATTTGCCCGTCTTCATTTTGCATCACAAGAGTTCGTGCGCCATGAATAATACCTTCCTTCCCCAAATGTACGGTTGCCGCGCTTTTCCCTGAAAAAAGTCCTTCCCCACCCGCTTCGGCCAACAGGATCCGAACGCGCTCATCATTGAGATAGTGATAAACCGTACCTGCGGCATTACTTCCGCCTCCTACGCATGCCATCAGATAATCCGGATAGTCGCGGCCTGTCTTCTCTTTCAATTGCCATTTAATCTCTTCGCTTATAACCGATTGTAAACGGGCCACCATATCAGGATAAGGATGAGGCCCCACGGTAGAACCAATGACATAATATGTATCCGAAGGATGATGACACCAGTCGCGTATAGCCTCATTGGTAGCATCTTTTAATGTCATATTTCCGGACAGTACCGGTATCACCGCAGCGCCAAGCATCCGCATTTTCTCCACGTTTGGTTGCTGACGTTCCACATCGGTCTTTCCCATATAAACGACACACGGTATGTTCATCAGCGCACATACCGTGGCTGTAGCCACGCCATGCTGACCAGCGCCCGTCTCTGCTATAATACGCGTCTTTCCCATGCTCCGGGCTATAAGAATTTGTCCGATTGTATTATTAATCTTATGTGCGCCCGTATGATTCAGGTCTTCACGTTTAAGAAAAATTTTACAACCATATTTTTCGCTTAGTCGCTTAGCAAAATATAGCGGGGACGGACGCCCGACATAGTCGCGAAGCAAACCATGAAACTCTTTTTTAAAAGAGTCGCTTTCCAATACTTTCAGATAAGTATTCTGCAAGTCTTCCACACACCGGTGCAGGATTTCCGGAATATACGCGCCCCCGAAACGGCCGTAATACCCTTTTTCATCTACATGGTAATTCATTTTCATTTCCTGTTATTGTCAATATACTCTGTTTCCAATTCTACTCAAACGATTAAAAAAAAGGCCTGTCGCGAGTACGACAGGCCTTTTTAATCCTTTTACTGACGATTCAGCTAATATATGCGGCAAGCTACTCACAATGAATACATTGTAAGCGACGCCAATTAATATTTATCATCAAATGTCTCATATAAAAAAATCGTTTTCAGTTCTATTCCGGCGACAAATGTACAGCTTATTTTCAAATAAACAAATAAAATGTCAAAAAAATTCATCAGGAATCTGGTTGTGTAGCAGTCAGCGATTTTTCGCTGTGTGGCTACGAGTTACACCGGTGGCGTCGTCAAGTTACGTCGGGGAGATGAAAAAGTTGATAGTGTCTCAAATTGGTGGATGGCAGTTCGTATATGATTGATAATAATATATGTAATTCTCCTAATGGAGGATGGTCAACATATTATGATAATGAAATAAAAAAAAGGATGCACATGCCTTTAAACTCTGATTTTACAGGGTGGTTTTCACCGCAGATGTGCGTAACTGGCGTTTCTGCATGGGTACTTAAAGATATAGCAGAATGTAATGAATTATATAACACTACAATTAATTACATTGTTAATAATCAAAATAATAATGGATGTTGGAAGTCATATTGGTGGACTGAAAACATTTACGCAACGGCTTTCTGTATTTTTGCAAGTACAAAATTGGATTTTTTCCTGTTGAATATCAGGGATTTAAGAAAGGAAAATAAACAATGGGTAACGATTTAGAAACGAGCGAAATTCTTCGGTCTGCTTTCTTTTCCATTGTTTCAAATAACTCTATACAAAGATAAAAAACATTTTCCGAATAACAAAAAAATGAACCGTTGGATAAAGTTCTTTCTGAACATTTCTTATCTTTGTAAAGAAGTTATAAGGCATCATTATGAAACAATCAAAGTCAGAATCACTTGCATTAAATTATTCCGACGTATTTGTCGGTTTCAATTTTAAAGACGGAGAAACGTATATGCATATGGTGAAAGACCACATGTTAGTATATGTTTATTCAGGTGAATTGTTAATAGTAGAAGGTAAAAGCAAAATGTCTGTTCGTTCGGGTGAATGTGTATTTCTTAGGAAAAGCCACCGGATTGATATGACCAGCCGTCCGAAAGGCAAAGAGCAGTTTAGGGCTATTTTCCTTGTTCTCAGCCGTAAATTTCTGCGTGAATACTACTGTCGAATGGATAAATCTAAGCTCCCCACAGGTTTGGAAGATTGCGACGGCAACCTTATAGAAGAGCCTCCTACACCCGATATTACAGGGCTATTCAGTTCTATGGTTCCTTATTTCGATTCAACTATAAAGCCGACGGAAGAATTAATAGAATTGAAATTGCAGGAAGCGGTACACGCTTTGCTGAATGTAGATATAACTTCCTCAATAACGCTATTCGATTTTGTCGAGCCGTGGAAAATAGATTTACTTGATTTTCTGAATGAAAATTATATGTATAACCTCTCTTTAGAGGAAGTTGCCTCATTCACAGGCAGAAGTCTTTCCACATTCAAACGTGATTTCAAAAAGATAAGCGACCTGTCGCCCGAACGCTGGATAATGAAGAAACGACTGGAAACAGCATATAAAAAAATACACGACGAAGGTAAAAAAGTTTCAGATACTTATTTGGAAACAGGATTTAAAAGTCTTTCCCATTTTTCTACAGCTTTCAAAAAAGAGTATGGTTATGCACCGACAAATATAAATTAAGGTCTGACCTTTTCAATAAACCATTTTGAGCCGCAAGCGAAACCACCGCTTGCGGCTCTCCTTTTATCTTTGCATCAGGTAAAACTAAAACGGAAAGTATTATGAACACAGAATTAGAAGCATACAAGACAGCATCCTGTTAAGCAATGGTGTGAAGATGCCAGCCTTTGGGTTTGGAACTATGCCTGTTGCACGGAACACTGCTCCTGAAGCAGAATTTATCGAAACAGTAAAAACAGCAATAAAAACAGGGTATCGCAATATTGATACGGCTGTTGTTTATTGTAATGAAAAAGAGGTCGGCGAAGCCGTAAAGCAAAGTATCAGTGAAGGACTTATAAAACGTGAAGAACTTTTTATCAGTACAAAACTCTGGAATACCGACCGTGGCTATGACCTCACTCTAAAAGCATTCGACACATCGTTAGAAAGTCTGGGACTGGACTATCTCGACCTTTACCTTATCCATACGCCTGCCGTTGAACGCTGGCATACCGATTGGCGGGAAATAAATCATTCAACATGGCGTGCTTTTGAACAACTCTATAAAGAGGGGCGTATTAAGGCGATAGGCGTAAGTAACTTCCTGCCGCATCATCTCCGGGCGCTAATGGGCATGGCGGAGATAATCCCAATGGTAAATCAGATTGAGGTACATCCCGGCTTTAACTCCGCTGAAACCATTGATTTTTGCAAGAAGCATAATATCGTGGTCGAGGCATGGGGACCATTTGGTAATGGGCAGGTTCTTACAAATGAACAATTACAGGCTATTGCTACCCGCCATAACAAGAGTGTAGCGCAAATTTGCCTGCGTTGGCTCATACAAAAAGGTATTGTCCCGCTGCCAAAATCATCGCACGAAGAACGTATCATTGAAAACACCCGGATTTTCGATTTTGAACTAACCCCGGCAGATATGAATATAATCGACAATATTCCCGCTTGTGGAGGTTTCTGTGTGAATCCTGATACCGCATCCGAGGACTAATAAATCTGGCTGTATGAAAAATATAGAATCCAAAAAAGTGTTGATATTATCAGCCAGCCCACGCAAAGGTGGTAATTCCGATATACTCTGTGACCAGTTTATGCGAGGGGCACACGAAGCGGGGCATCAGGTAGAAAGGATTGTCCTTCGTGAGCATAAAATAAACTACTGTCTGGGATGTGAGGCATGTATGCACACGCAAAAATGTGTACAGAAAGTTACTATGTTTGTAACGTAAAACAAAAAGATTGTGTGTTATTATTCGAAAAGTCTCAGATAACAACAAAGAAAAAAGAAGGCGTAATAATTGAATTACTATATTTGTAATTAAAATTG
>JAIROL010000093.1 GCA_031257565.1 Tannerella sp.
GGACAAGGAAGCGCTGTACCTGTTTTTTGTAGACAAGGTAACGGGTAAGGAAGGGGACTATGCCGGCTACATGCCGTTGCAGTACCAGAGCGGGTTTATTTACGACAACCCCAGCGCTATGATAATTGCACATGAGTTGGCGCATGGAGCGTTTACGCTGTATCACACATTCAGCAGCGATCAGTTCATTGCGTCGCAGGGCGCCACTGCGAACCTGATGGATTATACCAACGGCACGGAGCTTTGGAAACACCAGTGGCAACTCATCAGCAATCCGAAGAATTTATGGTTTAAGTCGTGGCAGGAGGAGGAAGAGGGAGAAGCGGCGTCAGCTTCGGAAAAAGGAATTGTATTGGAAGAGGAGGGAATTTTTGTCGCTCCGAATAATCAACTGGTAAAACTTCCGGCTCAGGTGGAAATCCTGTATATGTGCAATTACGAGGAGTCCCTTAACAATAAAGGCTACCTGTATAAATTCAGGAAAGATAATAAGGTATGGGAAAGCGGGGGAACAATGTCTGCCGGTGGTTATTTGTTTGACGGATATTACAATAATGGACAAAGATATACGGAAGAGAACGACTCGGTTAAAGCCGACGATATTGTTTGGGTTGTCAAGCAAGATATCAATTTTAAGCCGAACTGCGCAGGTTATAAGCCGGAGTGCATAGAAAATCGCAACCTGAGCATACAGAAAGTACGGATCAAATCAACGGCATATCCTTCGTTCTATGATGAATCGGAAGCGCTGTCGGCGGCAACATCCATGACGGTAACGGTTAGTTGCAGCGGTTCACAATCAAGCGGAATAGACTGGACAAGATTGAAGCCGGATCTTGATAAATTGCACGGAAAGCTCAATAATACATGGAATGTTAATGTCATCGACAAAGATGGAAAAAACCACTCATTGGCGACCGGCAACAAGGGAACTGTTACTTATAAATACGATACGAATAAGAAAAAATGGATAGCTGAAGTATTGGGAATTTCCAATCAGGAGGTAAAAGGTATAATCGTTGACGCCATAAATAAGAAATTGGATGCTTTCCAAATAGACGAAAACAGAAATTCAAAAATAGACAAAACAACCACAACGCCATTAACAACGGAAGACGGCGGCGAGTTTCGCTTTGGCGACGGTTTGCGCTGGTATGAATGGGGCAGCGTGCTGTGTGATGCGGGAATTTCTATTTATGAAACTTTCCGTTTGCCGGAGACCTACTGGAACCAAAGTAATCCGAAATACAAAGACTACCCGCTGCATACTTCCCCCACCTTTACCGGCGTTGCAGACGGAGTGATAGAAGAAATAACCGGAATAGCCCAATTAGTAAAGTTAGGTGTAGAAATTGTTACGGACAAAGAAAAAGCACAAGCCCTTTGGGAAAGTGTGAAAAAAATAAATCTTTCTACTATAAAGGAAGCAGCCACCGGCGCTATCAAGGATAAATGGGACAAATATGCTAACAGTCCAAGTTATATTACTTACCATGAGTTGGGGAAGGATGGCGTGCAAATAGCAAGCATGCTGTATGGCGGTTTTGCGGCGAAAGGCAGGAAACTAAGCGAGGCGGTAGAGGAAAGCGGGGAAATAATTAAGAAGAAAGTCGATGACATACTTGAGGAAACTTGGCAATTGTCAAAACAAAAATTGGGTCATGCAGCAGATTCCAAAGTCTTAGGAGATAATCTGGATGCAGTAGGAAAAGTGAGACCGGATAATTCAGCGGCACATCATATTGTGGCGGGAAAACATGCAGGCGCAGACGAAGCACGAAGACTTTTAAAAGAGGAAGGTATTGATATTAATGAAGCGGCGAATGGTGTATTTTTGCCTCAAAATAGTAAATATGTTATTGATGAAGCTTCACCTCATGCAAATATTCATACAACAGAGTATTTCCAAAATATAAATAATAGATTGCAAGATACTCCTATTGGTAAAAGAAGAAAAGAATTGCAGAAAATAGCAGTAGAATTACAAAACGGAACATTTCCATATTAAATATTATAGGTTTTATGAGAATATTTAAAGTAAACAATGATGCTAATAATGTACAAGCATTATTACCGACGAATAAAACATTTTATAATCATTATTTCAAATGTGAATCATTAATGGAGAAGTGGAATTTTTATGAGATGTACAATTCAACTCCTGCAAAAAAGAGTAAAGATTTTTATACCATGTTTACATCTGGAGTATTGATTTTTAATGAAAGTACATTAGAAATATGTCGAACAGTTTTTGAAATGGCAGGTGAAATACTTCCCGTAAAGGTTGAACGAGGTCCTGACTTATACTTGCTGAATGTATTGGAATGTATGAACGGATTAAATTATGATACAACTGTTTGGGATTATTATAATGACGGAACAAAAGGCAGAATATTAAAATTTGGTTTTCATCCTGAGCGAGTTTTAAATGAAGCGAGCATTTTCAAAATTCCTGAAGTAATTAGTACAATTATTTTCTGTTATGCCGATGTAAAAAATCCCGACGATGAGTTTTATCATATATATCACAAACATAAACTAACGGGATTGATTTTTGAGGAAGTATATAGTGATTAAATGTACTTAATGGTTTAAATTGGCAAGAAATATTTACGGAAATAACCGACAGTACCAATTTTGAATTATGAATTTTGCGTTACAAACGGTAAAAAAAACCTCAAGGAATAAAAAAAATCCCTCGAGGAATGAAAGCTATCCTTTGCGGAAAAAAAATTATCCCTTGAGGAGTTTTTTTGAAAATGAACAGAAAAAAAAGATACACTAAAATATTATAAAATTAATAACCAGCTAATTAAAACAACATAAAAATTTTTTATTTAAAAACATTAAATTCTTACCATCATGAAAAAAATCATTTTTTACATGCTTCTATTTATTACCGGAAGCGCAGCTTGGGCGGTTAAGCCGTCGGAATGGGGTATATTGCGTAGCGACTACATGTACGTCAATGGCTCTTTTAATACCACCAGTCCGCTAAGGGATCATCAAATACTGGATATGGCGGTAACCTCCGATAACCGGTTGTGGATTTTAACGAACAAGGGACTTTATGTGTTGCGGGAACAGGCAAAAGAGTTTCATTTGGATTCACCATTGCCAATAAAACAAATCCCTTATCAGGCAAGTAAAACCCCTCCGCACCTCTATGCCGATTCTCTGCATGGAAGTCTGGTACTGCAAACGAGCGAACAGTACTGGACGACTCTCGACTATCAGCAATGGTCGGTCTATCCGGTTCAACCGGAAAATTATTCTATTGATTTTAGCGCCAGGGACCGTTTTTTAACACAGGCATCCGAGATGCTCTTGTTGCCGGACGGTAGCTATTGGGTATCCGGACTGTTTGCACCCAGGCCGGGCATTACGGGATCTGTTACAAAAACACAGGGCGTGATGTACTGTTCGCCCGGTAAAGACCCGGTATTATACCTGCTTCCGGAAGAACAGGCACGTGCCGCCCGCCAACGCGAAGTTTTTAACTTTACGGATTTACACCTTGCTAAAAACCATACATTGTGGGCGCGCGGCAATCAGGATGGCAAAGGTTTGTGGCGACTGTCGGCAGGCGAATGGAAATTTATGGCTACCAATGTGTCGGATATTACATCGGGCGAAAACGGCGAAATATATTTTTCTACGGATGAGTCCATCTATAGGATTGATTCGGACGACCAGACCGAGGAAGTAGCGCCTGCAAGGGCGCACTATATGACTGTTGATAAAAAAGGATACTTGTGGTTCGTTCCGGTACAAAGAGCCGTATCTTATGCAAAACCGGATGTGCTGGTAAGATACGACTTGAAAACCAACACCTATTTTAAGATGGCTGCCGCCAAGTGTCCGGTAGAAGGCGCTGTCAGGAAAATAGTCGTTGACAGCAATAATACCAAATATATTCTCACGGAAAACCCGACAGGGATTTACATAATAAACGATTCCAAACCGCAGTATGAAGGTTGGACGGTCATCACTGCCGAGTATGACACACCTGAAGTATTGGATGAAAATTACTGGAAAGCATTATGGCAAACACAAGACGGGAAGTATGTGGCGCTTCTACAGGATAAGAAAATTCATTTACGGTCCTTTCAAAACGGGCAATGGACGCCGGAAGGAACGTATGACCGTCCTCCCGGATTTTATGAAATAACCGATGTTTTCGACAAGAACGGACAAATGTATTTTGCTACCAACAGGGGATTATACCGTTTGGAAAACGGCAAATCCGAACCGGCAACCGAATGGGACAAGAAACAGTTTCCCTATAAGCTCACGGCGGTAGCCAGGGACAGCGAAAACAATTTATGGGCAGGTTCCGATAAGGGCATCGCTAAATTTGACGGCGCATCCTATACTTTCTTCAATAAAAAGAATACGCCGGCTTTAACGGAGGAATCCATCCGCGCTATCTGCATCGACCGCGATAACAAACTATTCTTCGGCACAACCGGTGGACTAGTAGTAAAAGACCGGGACGAATGGACTTTTTACGATAAGAAAAGCGGATTGAACAACAAAAAAGTGGCAGCGCTGGCGTCCGACAGCCGGGGGAAAACATTTATTGTTACAACAGGTTTGTTGGGAACAGCAGAGGTAATCAATATATATGAAGACGGACAACTTCGGCAAGAATCTCTTCCGGAGAAAATTTTACTGAAAACGATCAGCATAGATCAATATGATAATTTATGGATTGCCGGTACTTCGCCGCAATTGATATGCCGGAAGTCGAATGGGGAGTATATCCTCTTTGATTCCAAGAACAGCCCCATGCCCAAAAGTCTGTTGATAAGAAATATGTTTATCATCGGGGATGAACTGCGCCTGATTATTGACGAATCATCCGTAGGCAGGGATGACGGGTTGCCCAAAACTACTCATGCTGCCGGCGCTTTCAGCCCGCTGAGCGGTCCTGACGCCGTCCGGCTGAATACATTTATTTCTCCCCAACAGGTATTGATTTATGATATTACAAAACAAAAATGAAAAGATTGATTACAGGTGTTTTTATTCTTTGCTGTTTTTGCGGTAACGCCTTTGCTCAAGCGTCCGGCGTGCAGCTGTTATGCCGTCCGGTACATGATTCCATCCTGCTGCGCTGGGCGCCAACCGGCAAGCAGGGATGGGATTTGGGCAATCAATACGGCTACCTGGTCGAGCGCCATACTATCCTGCGCAATGGGAAACTGCTTGACAAACCCGAACGCACGCTGCTTACCGCCACCCCGCAAAAACCCGCGCCGTTAGAGGCATGGGAGCCTTATATGGATGATAAATATGTGGCTACTGCCGCGCAATGCATATTTGGCGAGGCGGAGGGCTTGCCGCCTGTTAGCCCGGTGGCCATTGCCAAACGCTACCGGCAGGAACAAAACCGTTTTTCTCTTGCCCTGTATGCCGCCGACCAGTCCGTGTTGACTGCCCGTCTGTCGGGACTGTATTTCGCAGACAGGACGGCTGCAGCCGACGAAAAATACCTCTATACGGTCTATATACCCCTTCCCGATACGCTGCCGGCGCCGGATACCGCTTTCTATTTTACCGGGCTGTCCGAGTACCGGCC
>JAIROL010000126.1 GCA_031257565.1 Tannerella sp.
AAGAATTGGAAATTTAGCGTTAATAATGATTTCAACTCCGTTTCATATTTCGTACTGACGGTAGAAAAGAAATCCCGAATAGCCAGATGAAACAGATTCGGGTTTTCGTAGTATTGTCCTATGGGAGTATTCATATTGTCCGTACCGCAAGCGGTCGGCAATATGCTTGTTATCAAAAAAAATATGATGTTGCGATTCATGTTTATTTTACATTTTAAATATTACCAGCCATAATTTTGAAGCGTGTTTTTATTCCTCAGCAGTTCTCCGTCATGAATAGGCCAGAAATAGTCTTTGGGAGTAAACTTACGGGTATAAACCCAAGTCTCCTGGAAATATTCCGCAGCGGCGCTTGCCGTTAAGTTCCAGCCGGTAATCGGTTTGTTATATTCCGTCATGGCGATTTTCCAGCGGCGGACATCCCAGAAACGATGCCCTTCGAAAACAAATTCGACAAGCGTTTCCTGACGGATAATATCTCTAAGGCCTGCCTGGCGCTGATATTTTACCGGGTCGTTTGAGTAGTTATTCCATGCCTCCTTAACGCCCGGTATTCCGGCGCGCTCGCGAACAATATTTATATATTGTATCGCCTCGTCGCGTGCAGCCTGCGTATTGTTCGCCTCGTTAAGCGCCTCTGCATACATCAGGTAAAGGTCGGGAAGTCGGAAAATCGGGAAAGGATAAAGAGTATATGTTACCGTAGTAGAGCCGGAACATACCGTAAGCCAGTGCAGTTGTTTTTTAGGCCACATACCGGTCGTGTTCCATGAGTGCTGTATTGTATTTTGGGTATATTCGCCGGCGCGCGCATGAGGCGCTTGAGCCGTCTCGCTCGTATTGCCCTGCCCGAACCATATCCCACGGTCAAACCCGATGCTTGCGTACAGTCTCGGTTCACGGTCGAAGAACATGCCTGCCGTTTCTTCGCCTACCTGCAGGTAATACTGCTGGTCTATCCCGATGGTACGCGACGTAAAGCGTGCATTGTAGTTCCAGGTCTTGTCTTCCGTAATAGGCACGCCGTTCTTGGTATAAAACCAGTTGACGATTTTCAAAGGAACGGCGTAGTTATTGCGGCTGGTCGTCTGACCGTTTGCGTTCGTAGCGTTGAAGTCGCGCGGATAGGCTTGTAGCTGGTAGGTCGACGGCCAATTGCGCGAATCGGCCCATAGCACCTCGTCGTTCCAGCGTTCTACCAGCGACCCCCTGATACTGAGTTTAAGACGTGTACGGTCGGATATATTGCCGAATTGCGTTCCCGTGTATCTATATAAGTGGTCTACGCCTATTTCGGGGCTGTGGAAGAAATCTATCGCATCCCTGCATGCCTGCGCTGCGCGTTGCCATAATGCCGTTTTTTCTTCATCGGTTTTGACGGGATTGAAAATTTCAATACCACGATTGTCTTTCAGACCGATATAATCGGTATTGCCGTTGAACAGCGGACTGGCAAACGTAACAAGCATTTTGGCTTTCATGGTGAGCGCTATTCCTTTTGTAATCCTGCCCAATTGCGTAGCCTGGTCTTCAACGGCTACCATCAGGCGGTTGCTGTTGATGATTTCGTCTATTTTGCTTGTGCAGTATTCCACACATTCGTCCATCGTATTGCGGTATACGTGCGTCGCTTCCGTATCGTCGTTTACCGACAGGTTAACGTCCTTGATGGGAATAGGCCCGTACATCCTTATCAAGTAGAAATGGTACCATACTTTAAGCGTTTCCACTTCGGCTTTCCACCGGTTCCGTTCTTCGTAAGTCATGTCAGGCACTCTGTCGATATTTGCGAGAAATATATTGCAGTCGCTGATGCCTCTGTAAAGGTTCTTAGCGCCTAACGAGCCTCTCCAGAAATCAAAATAAGGGTCGTTCGACCGCTGGTTGCCCAGCGCCAGATATTTGGCGTTACCTGCCGAATATTCGGTTGAGAGCCATATTTCGTCGCCGCCTAACAGGGACGGGTCCTGGTCGTATGATCCGATGGAAGGCAGGTAGGAATAACATGTAAAGAAAAATTTTTCCGCTTGCGAACGCATGGAGAAAGCGTTGTCTTCTATTGTTGCAATCATGTCCGGTACGATATCAAGGTAGTCGCACGACGAGATGACGCCGCATAATAAAATTGTAATGATTCGTTTTTTCATTGTCTGATACATTTAAAAAGTTACATAAAGACCCATATTGTATGTTCTCTGGACAGGATAGCCCAAGAGTCCATTGCCGGCCATTTCCACATCCCACAGTTTGAATTTGCTGATGCTGAAAAGATTCGTGCCGGTCACATAAACGCGGAGGCCTTTTATTCTGTAGTTACGAAGCAGTTTGTCGGGAAGCGAATAGCCTAACTCCATCGATTTGAGCCGGATGAAAGCGCCGTCGCGCATGAACCAGGTATTGGTATAGTTATTATGCTGCACCTGGCTTAACGAGGTAGCCAGGCGCGGCCAGGCGGCGTATGGATTGCGGCTGGATTCGCTCCAGTAACTGTCGGCTATGAACTGCGTCAGGGCATTGTGTCCAATTATTGAGCCGGGCGTGTTATTCTGGCCGGTCGTATTAAAGAAAGGCGACGTCGCATTGTAATCTATCCAGAAAGAACGACGGTGAACGCCATTGAAGAAGAACGAGAAGTCCCAGCCCTTGTATCCGATTGACGAGCCGAAGCCGTAATTTATTTCGGGCGTAGTCGGATAGCCTATCGGAACCATGTCGCGGTCGCTTATTATGCCGTCGCCATTCACATCGCGGTATTTGATGTCTCCTGCCTTTACAAGGCTACTGCCGAACTGTTGCGGAGAATTTTCCACATCGGCATCGTCAATGAAAAGACCTTCGGCGATGTATCCGAATTGTTGGGTCGTCGAGTTCCCGACGCGCAGTTTCCACCACTCCGTATCATAGTCATAATCTTCATATTTTGTGTATTTACTGACGGCATAAGTGAAGTTCACGCGGCTCTGCGCCCAGAAATTCCCTTGCGTATAATTGTGCGTGAGCGAAAATTCCGTCCCGTTTCCTTTGGCTTTCCCGAGGTTTGCCTGCGGATTGGCCCATAATCCCATTGAATAAGGGATGGTAGTACGGTTTTGAAGGATATTGGTACGGTTTTCGGTAAAATATTCCCAGATAACGACCAGGTCTTTGTAGAGCGTCATTTCCATGGCAAGATTGGTTTTATAGGATACTTCCCACGAAATATCGGGGTCGGCATAGCGGCTGATGGATATTCCGGGACGGAAATAAGCATTTTGTTCATAACCGAAAGCATACGCTGTCGAACCCGAATTGAGGCTCACGTTCGACAGATAGAGGAAACGGCTGTTACTGATGTTATCGTTGCCGGCAAGTCCGTAAGAAGCGCGAATCTTCAACTGAGTAACGGCCTCGGTCAAGGGCTGGAAAAAGTCTTCGTTCGATATCATCCAGCCGCCGCTGAGCGAAGGAAAGAATCCCCAGCGATTTTGTTTCGAAAAGCGCTCCGAGCCGTTGTAACCGAAGTTGCCTTCCAGGAAATAGCGACTCTGATAGGCATACGACAACCGGCCTGCCAGCCCCATATTCCTGTACGGAAGAGACCCCAATACGGTAAATGCGTCGTTGGATGTCGCAGGAACAGTCCTGTTGCGCATGGTGAATATCAATTGAACGCCGATGTCATGTTTATCATTAAAATTCCGGTTATAATTTACGGACGATTCGAAATAGGTCGTATTCTCGACTGCCGGTATGGTAATCGAGGATTGGAGGTTTTCACCATTCGCATCGGGATTGATAATGTCCACATGGTATTCGCCCGTGATATAATTATGATCCATCAACTTGTAATAATAAGGGTCATACATCCTGTAAATCTCGTTATACGCTTGACGTTTTGTATTGAACAAGGCTCTGAACTTCAGCCCTTTTGTCAGGAAGTCCAAATCCTGTATCAGTTCTACTTGCGCTCCCATGACGGATTTGTTCGACTGCCTGTATCCGCGTACCATCTGGGCGTAAGGGTTAAGATATTGTCCGTCGTCCGCATTCCCAAACAGAGTATGTGTTACGTAACGGTGTTCCTCATCAACAGGGTAATAAGCGGGGAATAACGCAGGGTTACTCTTCATGATAAGCCCGTACATGGACGAACCGCTGTTCAGAGGTCCCGTATAGTCTTCAAACGTGCCGTCAAGGCTGACTTTCATTTCGGTTGTCTTGCTGATATTCACGTTCACGTTCGAGCGCAAACTGTATATATCAAGATTAATGTTATTGTTGAAGTTGTTTTTCGGATCTACTTTCAATATCCCGTTGTCTTTGGAATAGGATGCGGCTACATAATAACGGGCTACGTCGCCGCCCCCTCTGATATTGACGTTGACGCGCTGGTTCATCGTGTATTTCTTCAGAAGTTCCGAACGCCAGTCGGTTGCCGGATACAGCAAGGGATACAGTCCGCGTTCGGTATTTTCTATTTTTTCGTCCGAATACAGCAACGGGTCGCCTATTTGACGGGTAATAATGGCCTCGTTGTGCATTTTCATATACGTTACCGGGTCGGCAAGATCTATCATTTTTGTTGGTTGGGAGATCGTATTCTCAACCCTGATGTTCAGTTGGGCTTTGCCGACTACTCCTTCTTTCGTCTTGATAAGGATAACGCCGTTAGCGCCCCTGGCGCCGTAAAGCGCTGTTGCCGCCGCATCTTTCATGATGGAGAAACTCTCTATATCATCCGGTTGAATGCGTGCCAGCTCTGCTTTGGATATTTCGATATTATCAACCAGAATAAGCGGATCTACGTTATAACCAAATGTTGTAACTCCGCGAATAAAGAAGTCGGCATTGTCAGCGCCCGGTTCGCCGGACGACTGATAGGAGATCATTCCTGCCATCTGTCCTGCAAAAGTGGTAGTGAGGTTACTGGTAGGCATTTTCAAGTTCTTAGGTGAAATGGTAGTGATTGCCGCCGAAATGCTTTCCTTCTTCTGTGCACCGAAAGCGACGACCGTCACCTCTTCCAGCATTCGAGTATCCTCCAGGAGGATAATCGTCATTTCTTTTCCATCGAATTTACGTTCGGTTTTGACATAACCGATGAAACTGAAATCAATGATTGCCCCTATGGGCGTTCCTTCCAGCGAAAAGTTCCCGTCAATATCGGTTGTAGTTCCTATTGTCGGATTGTCTCGTAATTGAACAGTCGCTCCGATTACAACCTCGCCGTCACTGTCAACAACTTTACCGGTCGCTCTGCCGGTTTGTTGTGCATAAATCATACTCGAACAAAAAAACATAAACAAAAGGAAAAGAATTTTTCCTGATGCAGCCCTTTTTTTCATTTTCACTTTTTCTTTCATTTCCGATTTTTCCATACCTAATTGTACATAAGTTATTACATAAAAAATTGAGACAAGATATTATTTATTGAGTCCACTCCGAAAACCCCAAAACAAGCAAATTGCAATGTTTTTCCATCAAAAGTAGGTTTAATAATCAGATTGTTACAAATCGAATTTTGAAAATATTTTCCCATAAATGACTTTTTGGAGTGGGTTCTTTATTTTATTTTTCATAACGATGTTTTCTCTTTTTACTCGCCGCTTACGAAGCCTTAGGAAAATACAAAACGGAGTTTCCCAAGGATTCTTTCAAACAAAAAAACCTTCGGGAACAGGTTTTATCCTATCCCGAAGGTAGTATCTTAAACATAAACGCGACAAACTTCTCCGCACAACAAGATGCAGAATAATTTTTCGTACTTGTTTGAAAAAAATTTATAACAACTCTCTCTCTCTCTCTCTCTCTCTCTCGATTCCTAGTATGCAGGATGCAGACAAGTATGCACAGAGATAGGACAAAGCGCACACAGACAGTCGTTAGACAGAAGTTGAAAAGGTATTTCAG
>JAIROL010000174.1 GCA_031257565.1 Tannerella sp.
GTCTCAGGAACCATTTTCCACACAAACAAGGCGGAAAGAATCGCCATTGCTCCATAAAATCCATAAGTAAACGCGCTACTGAATTCCATCATACCCGGATAAGTCGATGAAATAATAAAATTTGCAGCCCACTGTGCCGCTACTGCAATTGCAACAGCCTGCCCACGAATTTTATTCGGAAACAATTCCGAAATATAAACCCAGCATATCGGTCCCCATGACATCATGAAGGATGCGGTAAAGATGATAATGAATATAAGCGTAAGGATACTTATAATTCCAAGATAAGATAAGATAGCAATTGCAATCATACCCACAGCCATACCAATCGAGCCGGTCATCAACAATGGCTTACGTCCCCATTTATCAACCGTAATAATTGCGACAACCGTAAATATCACATTCACAAGTCCCATAACAATTGTCTGTAACATAGAGGCGTCACGCGCAACGCCCAAACTTTCAAAAATACGCGGCGCGTAGTATAATACGACATTAATTCCTACAAATTGCTGAAATACGGAAAGCAGAATACCGATAACAATTACCTTTTTACCATATGAAAAAATTTTTGCTTTCGTTGTTTCGGCAATTGTAGCAACTATTTCGTTTAATATTTTTTTTGCATGTTCTTTACTTGCGTTAATCTTTTCCAAAACGCCCAAAGCGCTGTCTTCTCTTTGTATCAATGCCAGATAACGGGGCGTCTCAGGAACAAAAAACAGCAAGATAAAGAATAATCCGGCCGGGATCGCTTCCGAAGCGAACATGTAACGCCAACCCAAATCATGGATCCATTCAATTGTCCGGCCGTTCGCAATACCCCAGTTCACAAAATAGACGACAAGCATACCGAATATAATAGCAAACTGATTAAAAGAAACCAGGCGTCCGCGTATTTCCGCCGGAGCAATCTCGCCAATATAAGTCGGACATACGGCAGACGCAAGCCCCACTCCTATTCCGCCCCATATACGATAGAAATTAAACATCGCCAATAATCCTGTCGTAGGCGCTCCTTTTTCAAAAAAAAGAAATTCCGGATAAGCAGATCCCAAAGCGGATGTGAAAAATAAAAATCCCGCAAGCTGTAACGATCTTTTGCGCCCTAACCGGTTCGACAAAAAGCCGGAGATGACTCCTCCGATAATACAACCGATCAATGCGCTTGATACAGTCGCTCCATGAGCAAATGCTCCCATTCCCAGAGAATCGATCAGATAAGCCTGAATCGATTTTTCCGCGCCGGAAATAACAGCGGTATCATATCCGAAAAGTAAACCTCCCAGAGTTGCTACCAATGTTATTCCAAATATATAAATAGAATTATATGTTTTACTCATAATTATAACCCCCCGAGTCCCCTTCCGGAAACTTAGGGGCGATTTTAATGATTTATAATTTTATTATCTCTTAAATATACATGTTGACAATAGCTTCATATAATTCCTGTTTTCCGCTAGTCTGAGCCGGTTCGCCTTTTTGTTTTGAGTAAGCTACAATATCTTCCATCGACGTTTTTCCTTCTTCAAACTCTTTACCTTTTCCGGAGTCAAACGAAGCGTAACGATCCTTTACCATTTTCTGATAAGGAGATTTTTCAAGAATATCCGCCGCCGTTTCCAATGCGCGTGCAAAAGCGTCCATACCTGCAATATGCGCAATGAATATATCTTCCGGATCCGTTGAATTACGACGGGTTTTAGCGTCGAAATTTGTGCCCCCGCCCTGTAAACCGCCGCTTTTCAGAATGACAAGCATTGCCTGTGTCAGTTCGTTAACATCAATCGGGAACTGGTCGGTATCCCATCCATTTTGATAATCGCCACGGTTCGCATCAATAGAGCCCAACATACCGGCGTCTGCGGCACATTGCAATTCATGTTCGAACGTATGGCCTGCCAAAGTCGCGTGATTTACTTCGATATTCAGTTTAAAGTCTTTATCCAGACCATATGCGCGAAGGAATCCGATAACAGTTTCCGCATCTACGTCATATTGGTGTTTTGTCGGCTCCATCGGTTTAGGTTCAATAAGGAAAGTTCCTTTAAATCCTTTTGAACGCGCATAGTCGCGAGCCATTTTAAGCATCGTCGCCAGATGATCTTTCTCTCGCTTCATTTCCGTATTAAGCAATGAGGAATATCCTTCGCGACCACCCCAGAAAACATAGTTCTCGCCGCCAAGTTCAATCGTAGCGTCAATTGCATTTTTAATCTGCACGGCAGCGCGCGCCACAACATCAAAATCAGGATTGGTGGCCGCTCCGTTCATATAACGTTTGTGTCCGAATACATTTGCCGTACCCCACAATAACTTGATTCCGGTTTCTTCCTGTTTTTGTTTTGCATAAGCGACGATTGCTTTCAGGTTTGCTTCATATTCCTCGATAGAATTTCCTTCTTCAATCAAATCGATATCGTGAAAACAATAAAACTCGATACCTGTTTTTTGCATAAATTCAAAACCGGCGTCCAGACGCTGCTTTGCAACCTCCAATGCAGAACTTCCTGCTGTCCACGGAAAAGTTTTTGTTCCGCCGCCAAACGGATCGCCGCCTTCAGCGCAAAGCGTATGCCACCATGCCATCGAAAATTTGAACCATTCTTTCATTTTCTTTCCATAAACCGCTTTTTCCGGATCATAATAACGGAATGCCAACGGATTTTTACTCTCTTTGCCTTCGAATTTAATTTTTTCCACTGTAGGGAAATACGTTTTTTCACTCATAACTTTCTTTATTTTAACTGATTAATATTTGATTTGCCGTTTGTTTTAACGGTTTAACGATTCAATGCCTTTAGCCATCTATCATAAGCTTCCAGACTAACTCTTTCATTTTCTTTTTCCGGCATGACGGTTATCACTTTTTTCAGCGTGCTGAACGCCTCTTCTGCATTTTTGTATATACCGGCTCCGATACCGGCTCCGCGAGCTGCGCCGATCGAACCGTCCGTATTATATAATTCTATCGTAGCGCCTGTTATATTCGATAATGTCTGGCGAAAAACCGGACTTAAAAATAAGTTCGCATGTCCGGCGCGGATTGTCTTTGTTGCAATACCCATACAATTCATTATATCCATTCCGTATTTAAACGAAAAAGCAATCCCCTCATGCGCCGCACGTATCAGATGCGCTTTTCCATGACAAAGGAAATTTATTCCGTGAATAGAACAGCCGGGTTCTTTATTTGATAATACACGCTCTGCGCCATTGCCAAAAGGAATGATACTAATCCCTTGGCTTCCGATCGGAATCGTTTTCGCCAGTTCGTTCATTTCGGCATAAGCGAGACCTTCCGGAGCCACATTATTCTTAATCCATGTATTCAAAATTGCCGTTCCGTTAATACAAAGCAATACTCCTATACGCGTCCGTTCCGGCGTATAATTGACATGAGCGAAAGAATTTACGCGCGATAACGGATCGTACATAGCCTCTTCATTGACCCCGTAAACGACGCCCGACGTCCCTCCTGTAGCCGCAATCTCTCCGGGATTAAGCACATTCAGCGAAAGCGCATTGTTAGGCTGGTCGCCGGCACGATAAGTTACAGGAATTCCTTTTGTCAGTCCCATCTCCTCGGCAACCTCTGCCATCATACCTCCCTGCATACCGAAAGTCGGAATTATTTCAGGTATTAAGTTCATATCAAAACCGAAATAATCATACAAAAACTTAGCCGGAGCATTTTCCGTAAAATCCCATGCGATACCCTCCGATAAGCCTGAAACCGTCGTACAAGGGATCCCTGTCATGCGCATGGCAATATAATCGCCCGGCAACATATAATATTTTATTTTTGCATAATTATCAGGCTCGTTTTCTTTTACCCACGCAAGTTTTGATAAAGTAAAATTTCCCGGGGAATTTAGCAGGCGCGATAAACATTTATCGCCGCCTATCCTGTCAAAAGCTTTTTCTCCGTATGGAACCGCACGGCTGTCGCACCAGATAACGGAATCGCGTATTACGCGCAAGTCCTTATCTACCAAAACCAGACCATGCATCTGATAAGAAATACCGATTGCTGCAATTTCTGCCGGATTTATTCCGGCTTCCGCCAGAACACACTTTGTTACTTGTTTCAGGCTCTCCCACCATACCTCGGGGTCTTGCTCCGCCCATCCCGCCTTAACGGCCTTTATCTCCATTTCTCTTTTAGGAAAAAAATCCGTAGCCGGCGCTTCGCCGGATTCCGCGTTTACGAGACTGGCTTTTACCGAAGAACTCCCCAAGTCATACCCTAGTAAATACATATTTGCTTACATTTTATGGTTATTAATAATTTTCTTATCCGCGTTATTTTTATACTTATACAATCTGGCCGCCCTGTACGGAACATTCTTTTCAAATTCATCCAGCACGGCAAGATTATTCCATTGTTTTACTTTTTTTTGAAAATTACGCACATCCGAAGTAGTTTGATTAACCGCGTCATACAACAGGCGCAATTGCGAAAGCGTAAACTTACGGGGCAACAGTTTAAACATTAGTTCCGGTTCCATATTAAGCCAATGTTTGATATACTCCAATCCTTTCCGGATAATCTGCAAATGATCAAAAGCCAAATGCATTTTCTCAACATCATTGACATTATGCCAGTTTGCCGATTTATCTTCGGAATCAAGCGTTATCTTCCTGTTGATTTTAATTAATGCAACATATCCGATGGTTACAATCCGCTCAATTTTGGTGTGTGTCGTCTTTTCAAGCCAAAGTACGTCGCGTGGATTGCCGGAACGTCCCGGATCGCCAAAACTTTGAAACTGACTAAGCGGAATATTCTTCAATCCGGTCAGTTCCGTCAAAACCCTCGAAGCCGCCTCTTCCAGATTTTCATCCATGTAAATAATGCTTCCGGGGAGTTTTTTATCATTATAATCACTGTTTTTTTCATGAATGTGACGTTCTATCAGAAGAATATTCAGTTCTTTTCCGTCAAATCCAAAAACCACACAGTCTACAGATACATATGGATTATATAGCCTTGCTTTTATCATATTCAAATCGACGATTCGGAAACAACGCCACAAAAATATTTTTTTTATTTGAAAAACTAATACAAATATGACATGTTATAAAACATAATACATCAATAACTTATATTTTGTGAAAAATACAATATCATTTTTAATATTACTGTATAAAATACAATATGTAATCCAAATGCCGTTTTGCGGACAATTTAAAAATTTTCATTTATCATTCCGCCTTTCCGGGTTAATTTATAACCTGCGTTTTGGACGAGCAAGAGTATATAGAGAGATGGGGGCTGCAAAAACAAAAAAAAACGCTTTTGTTTTGTATTGCGCTTGGCTTGCCGTACATTTGTACCGTTAAAAATTAAAAAGATATGTCGGCAGCAACAATGGATGATAATCGTAAGGTTACGACTCATCGTCTTATAGAAATGAAGCAGCGTGGAGAAAAAATCTCGATGTTGACGGCCTATGAATATTCAATGGCAAAGATTATCGATAATGCGGGAATGGACGTTATTCTGGTGGGCGATTCCGCATCGAATGTGATGGCGGGAAATGTAACCACACTGCCTATAACCCTTGATCAAATGATTTATCACGGCAAGTCGGTGATGAAAGCCGTCAAGCGTGCACTGGTAGTAGTAGATCTTCCTTTCGGCACATATCAGGGAAATTCAAAAGAAGCTCTTGCATCGGCTATTCGCGTGATGAAAGAAACTCATACCGATTGTATAAAAATTGAAGGCGGAGTAGAAATAAAAGAATCCGTAATCCGTATTTTGAGCGCCGGTATACCTGTTATGGGACATCTTGGATTGACGCCGCAATCCATTAATAAGTTCGGTACATATACCGTACGCGCCCGCGAAGAGGCTGAAGCCCAAAAATTAATGGAAGATGCGCGTCTTCTTGAAGAATTGGGCTGTTTTGCTGTCGTTTTGGAGAAGATTCCGGCTCATCTTGCGGCGAAGGTCGCTTCCGAACTGAAAATTCCGGTTATCGGTATAGGCGCGGGCGGCGGCGTTGATGGGCAGGTTCTCGTTATGCATGATATGTTAGGTATTAATCAGGAATTTTCACCGCGTTTTCTGCGTCGTTATGCCAATCTGTACGAGATCATTACGGAATCTGTGCAAGCCTATATAAAAGATGTAAAGGACGCGGATTTTCCGAATGAAAAAGAACAGTATTAGCGCGCTTTGCACATAACCCGACAAGGCGCAATGACCAAAGGAATATAAAAAACTTACAACTTACAACTAAATAAGCTATGGCAAAAGAATTAAAAGAACTCGCTTCCAGGAGCGAGAATTATTCGCAGTGGTATCAGGACTTGGTGACAAAAGCAGATATGGCAGAAAATTCCGCTGTGCGCGGATGTATGGTGATAAAGCCTTACGGATATGCTATTTGGGAAAAAATGCAACGTGCACTGGATGATATGTTTAAGGATACGGGACATCAGAACGCTTATTTCCCATTGCTGATCCCCAAATCGTTTTTGAGTCGTGAAGCCGACCATGTAGAAGGTTTTGCCAAAGAATGTGCCGTAGTTACACATTACAGATTGAAAAACGATCCTGATGGAAGCGGAGTTGTTGTAGATCCGGCGGCAAAGTTGGAAGAAGAACTTATCATTCGTCCTACATCGGAAACGATTATATGGAATACATATAAAAACTGGATTCAATCATATCGCGACCTCCCTGTTCTGATTAATCAGTGGGCGAATGTGATGCGCTGGGAGATGCGTACCCGTCTGTTTCTCCGTACATCTGAATTTCTCTGGCAGGAAGGTCATACGGCGCATGCCACGCGCCGGGAAGCGGAAGAGGAAACGATTAAGATACTTAACATATACGCTGATTTTGCCGAGAATTTCATGGCCATTCCGATTGTAAAAGGTATAAAATCGGCAAGCGAGCGTTTCGCCGGAGCTTTGGATACATATTGTATTGAAGCATTGATGCAGGACGGAAAAGCGTTGCAGGCCGGTACTTCTCATTTTCTCGGACAGAATTTTGCGAAGGCTTTTGATGTGAAATTTATTAACAAGGAAAATAAAGAGGAATATGTATGGGCTACTTCATGGGGCGTTTCCACGCGTTTGATCGGCGCGCTGATAATGACTCATTCGGATGATAATGGTTTGACGCTTCCGCCGAAGCTGGCTCCATATCAGGTTGTGATTGTGCCGATATATAAAAATGACGAACAACTCTCACATATTAACGACAAGGTCGCCGAGATTACCGCCAAGCTGAAAGCGTTGGGTATCAGTGTTAAATATGATAATTCGGATAATAAAAAACCGGGTTGGAAATTTGCGGAATATGAATTAAAGGGCGTTCCGGTACGTTTGGCAATGGGCGCCCGCGACCTTGAAAACGGAACGATTGAAGTTGCGCGCCGTGATACCTTGACAAAAGAAACTGTTCCGGTAGAAAATATAGATGCTTATGTGAAAGATTTGCTTGCGGCTATACAACAAAATATTTATCAAAAGGCATACGACTACCGTGCATCGGCGACGCGTCCGGTGAATTCTTATGAAGATTTTAAGGTTGAAATCGAAAAAGGCGGGTTCCTGTTGGCTCACTGGGACGGAACACCGGAAACGGAAGAAAAGATCAAGGCCGAGACAAAAGCGACAATCCGTTGTATACCTTTGGAAGGGGATAAAACTCCCGGAAACTGTATGGTAACCGGCAAACTTTCGACACAACGCGTGATTTTCGCGCGGGCATATTAATTCTGCGGACCCTTTTGTGGTATTGAAGCAATAAAAAAATGCATAATGTAGCAAATCCGGAATTGCTGCGTTATAGAAATAGAATGAGCGACTATGGTAACATAATAAGAGGAGTACGTGAACGCAATCCGCAGTCGCAGATGATGTTTTATGACTTGTTTATCCGTTCGGTTTACCGGAGCGCTTATTCTATTGTAGGGAATGAAAACGAGGCGGAAGAGATTGCTCAGGATACGATGTTGAAGGCGTTTGACAGGATCGATTTATTGAATGATGATGCAGGGGATATGGAGCGGATCATGAGGCGCATTGCGTTGAATGCGGCTATTGATGCGACGCGTCGACGGAAAAATTTTATTTTTTCATGCGAAGATATTCCGGATGCCGAGGATACAGGGATAGCAGATGACGAATATGATTTCAGTATAGAAGAAATAAAAGAAGCGGTTGCAATATTATCCGATACTTACCGGGGTATACTTTATCTTCGTTTATTTGAAAATATGAGTTTTGCAGAAATTGCGGATATGTTGAAAATAAATTGTTCTACTGCACGCGTGCAATATACGCGGGGAATAGCTAAGTTGAGGGATTTTTTGATTAAAAAAAGAAGTTATGTTTGACGATAAATTTGAAAATAGATTAAGAGGACATGCCAGGAAGCTTTTCGGACAGGCCAAGGAACCGCCTTCCGGACACCGTGCACGGTTTGAGCAACGTTTGAAAGAATTTGTGGTAGAACAGGATGTTCCCGGCCATAAGAAGATGTTCGGGTCGATGGCGCAAACGAAAAATACGGACGAGGCGTATCAATCAGGCATGGTTATATCATTAAAAAAGCGGTTCATTACAACTGTTGCCGCTGCAGCTATTCTTGCCGTTTTTATTTTCTTATTGAATCCGTTCACAGAGAAGCGACAAGGCTCGGAACTTGCAGATGTGCGTAATTATTATAACATGAAACTGGAAGAACAAACTGATGCAACCAGACAACTAATTCAACAGATGGACGAAGCTCACCGGGAAGTTTTGCTGGCGAATGTGGAATATATTGAAAATGAACCGATACCGGATTTGCAGATTCCCGATGATGAATATATAATATTAATAGCAAGCGTTTATACAAATAAAATTGAAACATTGCGAAATATACAAAAAGTAATAAGAGAAAACATTTAATAAAATGTATATGAAACAGTTATTTTCTATTGTAAGTATTATGATTATTGCAAATTTCACAATATCATCTATTGTGTCGGCCGAAGTAGCTTCATCCGAGCATAAACGAGAAATAAAAAGAGAATTTGCAGTAAGTTCTTCTCCATCGCTTTCCATAAATAATGAATTTGGAACGATCCTGATTATAGAGGGCGCAAGCGACAAAATTATTTTCAAAATAACGATAACCGGAAAAGGTAAAGACGGTGACGCCGCTAAAACTTATGCGGAATCGGTTGATGTGGATTTTAAACAAAGCGGAAATAACCTGTCGGCTAAAACTGTTTTTGAGAAAATACGGTGTGGAAATAATTGCGGACGTAATGTTGACTATGAAGTTACTGTGCCGAAGAATACAAAACAGGTACTGGAAAATAAGTTTGGAGATATTAAAATGAATAACGCCGTGGAGCCGTTGGAGGTAAAGCTTGAATTCGGAAAACTTTATGCAAATGAATTGTCGGATGCAAACCTTACTATAAAACATGGCGGAGCAACCATAAACAAAAGCGAAAATATGAAAATAAAGAGTAGTTTTTCGAAATATAAATTGGGAGAAATCGAATCTATGTCCGGAAGTATTTCATATGATGGCGTTGATATTGAAACGCTCGGTAATGGCGATATAAAATCGGATTTTTCGAATATGGACATTGACAATTTCAAAGGGTCTTTTCATGCGAAAGATTTTACTTATGGCTCGTTGAAAATTACCAGTGTAAGCGATAATTTCTCGAATATAAAAGTGAATTCCGGTTTTTCAACAGTTAAGATAGGCCTGACAAAAAATCATAACTTCAAAGCGACATTGTATAGCAGTTTCGGAAGTATCAAAACCGGTAGCGTCGTCTTTTATGAAAAGACGTTGGATAAAAAAGATGTTGTTGTCGGAATAGCGGGAAAAATAAAAGAACCTTCAGCGACAGTAGAGATATCAAGCTCCTATGGGAATATAGTTTTTCAATAATTGGTTTTTCCGGTATTGGAGTTTAACAGCAGACCCTAAATAAATGATCGAATGTTTGACGAGCGTGATTTAATGGACGGTCTGAACGAAAGTAATAAGGGCGCTTTTTCCTTGTTGTTCAGGGCCTACTACAAAGATCTTGTGTTATTTGGCGGGAATTTTCTTCCCGGCGACAAAGAGGCATGTGAAGACGTTGTTCAGTCCATTTTCTTGAAACTATGGAACGATCGACAGACAATCGTCATTGAGACGTCGATTAAATCATATCTCCTCAAAGCCGTCCGCAACGCTTGTCTGGACGAGTTGCGTCACCGGAACATCGTGCATGAACACGAATTATACGTACAGGCTACCCGTATCGCAGACGAAATGGATGCGGAAAACTATATCCTTTATTCCGACTTGCAACGGCATCTGCAGAAGGCGCTCGACAAAATCCCCCGGCTTTGTCGTGAAGCATTTGAAATGAACCGTTTCGACGGATTGAAATATCGTGAAATAGCGGAACGATTGCAACTTTCGGAACGTACTGTGGAAGTTCGGATTGCAAAAGCTATCGATTTGTTGAAAAAGTATATGAAAGAATTTCTGATGTAATGTAGCGATCTTAATAAATATTATTGGAATGTGGTAAGACGATTTATATACGTCTGTATAAATAAATAGATATGAGGAAAGACGAACAGAAAGAACGATTTATCGAAGAGTTTCTAACGAAGAAACCGGCATTCGAACCCGTTAAAATTGACGTGTTAAACGCCGAGCGAAAAGTCTTTAAACAAATAGAGAGGCTTCCATATTCCCGTCGTTTCATAATGTATTTTCAGCGTGTGGCAGCCATCCTCGTCATCCCGCTGATATTTTTTTCCGTCTATACGGCTATTGGAAAGTCGGATGCAGACGAGCCGGAGAACGAAGTGTATCAGGAATTAACGGCGCCGTGCGGAATGATTTCACAAGTCCATCTGCCTGACGGCTCAAAAGTGTGGCTCAATGGCGGCAGTTCCCTGAAATATCCTCTTAAGTTCAAGAAAGGAAGACGCAAAGTGCAACTTGACGGCGAAGGTTATTTCGAAGTGCAATCAGACAAAAAAAATCCTTTCATCGTGCGAACGGAACAATTGTACCTGACGGCTAGCGGAACCATTTTTAATATCGAAGCCTATCCAACGGATTCCGTCGCCTACGTAACGATGGTAAATGGGAAGATAGAGGTTGTCTTTAATCATGCAAAACCTGTAGCGATGAAACCCGGTGAACGTATTTCTTACAATGACCGAACCGGAAGAAGTGAAATGACAGCGACAGAGACCTACAAATGGTGCGCATGGAAAGATGGTTTGATGATTTTTCGTGACGATCCGCTTTCGTATGTTTTCAAGCGTTTGTCGCGTACTTTTAATGTGGATATACACATTAAGAATCCCGCAATAGCGTCTGACGTTTACCGCGCCACTTTCGAAGACGAATCCCTCGACGAAATACTCCTCTTGCTGGAAAAAACGGCGCCCCTCCATTTCGTTCGGCACAAACGGGAAATGAACGATAACGACCAGTATATAAGGAAACAAATTGACGTGTACAAACGCGGCAAATAAAAATGACAGGGTGTTGAAATTTCATACTTATATTCAAAAAGACGTATAGTAGAGAAATAAATAAAAAGCGCTCCAAAGAAACATTGAAACATATATGGGGAAATATAACCGCTTACATGCAATTCCATGAGGTTTGCCCGTCGACATTATCGCCGCCCCATGCTGCCGGTAATCCAAACAGAAGACCACATCCTTCATAAGAAGGTGGATTACGGTCTGATAACCGTGGCGGAGAAGACTTACTCCCGAAGTTGAGTTAAAACGGGAATATGAATATTTTTTACGAAACAGATACTTTTTAGCCTTTTATTACTGCTGATTTTCTGCTTTTGGGTGAAGCGGAAAGCCTTACTTTTGACCATGCTATTAGCCGCAGTAGATCAACCTCTGATTTTTTTTTCTCCCTGAATTGCTGGAAAATGAATAAATGAATGTGGTAAAATTTATGTGGAACGTCTTATATCAAACACGAATATATTTTATTAACTTTTGCTACCTGATACTATGGAAAAAGTAAATAAATGGGAATATACTTTGCAACGCGCAAAAAAAGGAAAGGTATTGCAGACCTTTCCTTTCGCGTTTAGTTGTAGTAAAAAATATAAAATCGACAAATTATGAAAACTAAACAAATATAAAGGTATGAACAATTTCTTAATTAAAAAAATCGTACGGCATCAATGTGTCGTTAAAGTTATTAATATCATGAGAATTTACATTTTATTAATAATTATTGGCATAACTCAGGCCATGGGGATGAATGTTTATTCCCAGACAACCCTGATAAATCTTCACTTGAACAATGCGACTGTAGAAGACGTTATCAACGGCATTGAAGAACAGAGCGAATTTCGTTTTCTTTACAACAAGAAAATCGTAGATGTCGAAAGCAAAGTATCCATTAATGCGAGGAACGAGAATATAACTTCGGTGCTGGATAATCTCTTTCGGGAAGCCGATATTTCGTATGCCATCAGCGACCGCCAGATCGTGTTAAACAGAAGAGATGTTTTTATCACCCTCCTTCCGGCAATAGCGCGGCAGACAGGCAAACGCATCTATGGCACGGTTATCGACGAACGTGGCAACCCTATCGCCGGGGCGAACATTATTGAGAAAAGTGTTCCGAACGGCTCGTCAACAGATGTTGACGGGAATTTTTCTCTCGTCGTGGAAGACGATGCGGTATTACAAGTGTCCTATATAGGATATATTATGCAGGAAGTCAGAGTTTTATTTCCGACAGTGTCGCCCCTTGTGATTAAACTGATAGAAGACGCGCAGGCGCTGGAAGAAGTAGTCGTAATAGGATATGGGAGCGTTCGTAAAAGCGATTTGACCGGTTCGGTGGGGTCCATTCGGGCAGACAATGTAAAAGGAATAAGTATCCGGTCTGTAGACCAGATATTACAGGGACAGACATCAGGTTTGCACATGGTACAGAGTTCCGGTATGCCCGGCGCTTCTTCAACGGTGCGTATTCGTGGAGGCAATTCTATTTCAGGCGGGAATGAACCTTTGTATGTAATAGATGGCATCCCCGTATATCCGGGTGCGACAGGCAGCCAGACGGATTTGAATCCGCTAAACTCAATTCCGACATCCGACATTGAATCAATAGAAGTGTTGAAAGACGCTTCTTCAACGGCTATTTACGGTTCGAGAGGTGCAAACGGCGTTATCATAATTACTACCAAAAGGGGGGAAAGCGGACGTTCACAAGTATCATTCGAAACATACTGGGGAGTTCAGAATGTGGCCGGGAAATTTGACATCCTTGATGCGCCCACTTTCGAAAAACTTGCGAATGAGGCGCTGGTAAATTCGGGCGGGAATCCATGGTACGACGAAAGTATCATTCCGCAAACAACTGACTGGCAGGCGTTGATGGCGAACGAAAACGCACTTGTACAGAATTATCAGTTGTCTATTTCGGGTGGAAATGATAAAACTTCATTTCTGGCATCTTTTAATATATTCAATCAGGAAGGAATTATCAAGGCGACCGATATGAAAAAGTTTGCTTTCCGGACCAATATAGACCATGCTGTTTCCTCTACAATCAAAGCAGGCATAAATCTGAACCTGGTCAAAGTCGACAATGACAGAGCAGGGAATAATGTGTTGGAAAAACGTTTAACTACGCCGCCCAATGTTCCGGTACGGGAAAACGACGGAAGCTATTCCTTTTCCGACAATGCCGGTGTAGTTGTCTTTGACAATCCGGTGGCGGTTATTAATGACAGGGTAAGCAAAACCGCTCAATTCCGCACGCTGGATAACCTGTATGTGGAATGGGATATTATCAAAGGATTGAAATTCCGGTCGTCACTGGGAATAGACATGACTTATACCATGTCGGACGGTTACAATCCAAATACGGTATACAACGGGAGACTTAAGGGAGGGATAGCCTCTAAAAGCGCAAACAGTACGTTCATGTGGATCAATGAGAATATCCTGACATATACCAACCATTGGGAAAAACATGCTTTTATGGGAATGGCAGGATACACGCAGCAATCGTCTGTCAACAATGCGTTCAGCGCAGGTTCGTACGGATATCAGAACGATATTCTTCAAATGAACAGTCTGGGTGCGGGAACAACCGCCGACGCTCCGTCTTCGTCTCTGACCGAATGGGCGTTAAATTCCTATCTGGGCAGGATTAATTACACATTTGATTCAAAATATCTGCTGACGGCTTCTTTCCGTGCCGACGGTTCCTCGCGGTTCGGTAAAAGTAACCGCTGGGGATATTTCCCGTCTGCGGCTCTGGCATGGCGGGCTTCCGAAGAGTCGTATATCAAAAACACAGGCATATTCAGCAATCTTAAGCCCCGCATCAGTTATGGAGTCACGGGTAATCAGGACGGTATCGGCGTTTATCCATCGTATGCCCTGTTAGGATCGACCGGTTATCAGGTGAAAGGACAGAAAGTAACAGGTTATTACCCTTCGCAGGTCGCCAATACCAAACTGAAATGGGAAACCACGGCGCAATACGATGCCGGAATTGATATCGGTTTTTTCAATAATCGTTTGAATGTGGTGATAGATGCCTATTATAAGAAAACAGACGACTTGTTGCTGAGCGTAAAAATTCCGTCCACGTCCGGATTTACATCAGGATTGAAAAACGTGGGAAAAGTGGAGAACAGGGGTGTGGAGTTTGCAATAAACGCTGTTCCGCTGAAAGGCGCTTTTACGTGGAATACGAATTTCAATATCACCTTTAACAAGAATAAAGTAATCAATCTTGGAGAGCTTTCTTTTATTTATCCAAGCCAACCGGCAGATGAAGGGAGCGGTATTCATTTAGGCCGTATCATTCAGGTAGGAGAACCGTTGGGCGCTTTCTACGGATATGTATTTGATGGAATTTTCAGTACGACAGACGATATCGCATCATCGGCTCAACCGACGGCCGAACCGGGAGATATACGGTATAAAGATATCAGTGGCGCGGAAGGAGTACCGGACGGACAAATCAACGACCTGGACCGTGTGATTATAGGTTGTGCGCAGCCGGACTTTTTCGGGGGATTCGGCAATACCTTTACGTATAAGAATTTCGAATTAAATATCAATACCGTATTTTCTTACGGCAATGATATTTATAACGGTACGCGCGCAAGTATGGAGAATATGCAGGGGTCAAGCAACATGTTTGCTTCTACCGTCAATCGCTGGACGCCGCAAAATCAAAACAACACGATGCCGCGCATGTATCGATCCAAAGCTGTAATGCGCGTATCCAGTCAATATGTTGAAGATGGCTCTTATTTAAGAATACAGAACATCACGCTGGGTTATAATGTTCCCCGACGGGCGTTATCGTTTACGAAACATGTAACCAGTTTGCGCTTGTATGCTTCTTTACAGAATGTATTTACTTTCACCAATTACTCGGGAAACAATCCGGAAGTAAGCAGGTACGGATCGGATAATTTGGGAAGCGGATATGACAACTTTACGTATCCGCTGTCTAAAACAGTTACATTTGGTTTGAATATTAATTTTTAACAAAATACGAAAATTATGAAAAAAATAATATGTTTCGCAATCAGTTTTATTACAGTGGTTTCCTGTACAGACATGGATTTGGTTCCGGCATCAAATTTAAGCCCGGAAAATTTTTTCAAGTCGGAAAGTGACGCCGTTGCCGCTATTTATGGCATATATCCCGTTTTCGCGGGAAACGATATTTACAACCAGTTTTGGGAAGTGCTGCAAAGTCAGGGGACTGATGATTCGGAATGGAGTGGTGGACGCACTACCAATAATTTGGACAAGAACGCCTTGGATAAATTCCAGTATGATGCAAATACAAATCTTATATATGCAGTGTGGAATAATCATTTCCGTATCATAAATCGGGCGAATTTTGCCATTGAAAATATCGACAGGATGAGTGGGGATATTATTTCCGATCAGTCGAAAGCACAATTAATTGGCGAAGCGAAATTTCTTCGTGCGCTGGCTTATTATAATCTGGTACAGACCTATGGCGGCGTGCCGCTGATTCTGACGGAAACGCTCAGCCTGGATAACCTTGAAGTAGCGCGTAACAGCGTAGATGAATGTTATACGCAGATTATTGAGGATTTGAAAGCTGCCGAATCGGTATTGCCGGAAATAAACAGCCTCCCCGACGGATATTTGGGAAGAGCTACAAAAGGGTCGGCCGCCGGTCTGTTGGCATCAACCTATCTGATTCAGGGCGATTATCAGAACGTCGTGAACAAAACGGCTGAAATCATGCAAATGGGCTACGGTTTGTGGGAAAATTATGCTGACAATTTCAATCTGGATAATGAAAACGGCAAGGAATCGCTCTATGAAGTTCAATACATGCGGAACACTCCGGGAGTGACAGGAAGCAATTACAACGGTTTTTATCGTCCTCCATTCGTCAATATCAACGGATGGGTAGGTTACGGTGACAATCCGGTAACGCGAAACCATTACGAATGTTACGAAGAAGGCGATTTGCGCCGCGATGTCAATACCCGTCTTTATACGCTGGAAGAATATCCCAGCATGTCTCCCAACTATGAATTTCCCTGTTATGTAAACAAATTCATTGATCTGTCTCCGCTTGCCATACGTTCTGCCGGAAGTGAGAATAATTATCCGGTTATTCGTTATTCGGAGATTCTGCTGATGCGTGCGGAGGCATTAAATGCCAGCAATCCTTCCGACCCGGAAGCCTATGAGAACCTGAATATTATTCGTCGCAGGGCTTTCGGCAAACTGCTGAACGGAGCGTCGGACATAGATATCAGACAGGGACTTTCTAAAGATGAATTTCTGGACATCATTCTGCTTGAACGCCGGAGGGAATTTGCTTTTGAGGGGAAACGTCGATTCGATTTGCTCCGTACGGGTAAACTGAAAGAGGCCATGATGAAGCAAAATCCTGCCATTGCCTCTGTAATCGAGGAAAAACACAATTTATTGCCTATCCCTGTTTCCGAAATGGATGCCAATAAATTGCTGGCACAAAATCCGGGATGGTAAATACATTACAGGAAAAAAATATGGAAAGAAGAAAATTTATTCAAAGTATGGGTGCAGCGGGACTTGTTTCTGTTGCAATGAGTAATCCGGTGGCTGCTGCGGCAGCTACTATCTCTACGAAAAAGGCCGGTATTTCCTTGAGTGGCGAATATGACGTGATTGTAGCCGGAGGAGGACCGTCGGGGTGTACGGCAGCTACGGCCGCAGCAAGGGAAGGCGCCCGTACTTTGTTGATTGAAAGTACAGGCGCATTGGGAGGAATGGGTACATCGGGATTATTGAACGCATGGTGCCCGTTTACCGACGGAGAAAAGATCATCTACAGGGGATTAGCAGAAAAGGTGTTCGCTGATGCAAAAAAGGGCGTTCCGCATGTGAAACATGATGACTGGGTGCCAATCAATTGTGAACAGCTCAAGCGTGTATATGACGATCTGGTCGCTTCTTTTGGCGTAACGGTTTTGTTCTTCAGTCAGGTCGCTGCGGTAGAAATGAAACACAAAGATTTGATGGACGCCGTTATCGTGGCAAACAAGGCGGGGTTGACGGCTTACAGGGCACAACTGTTTATCGACTGTACCGGTGACGGCGATCTGGCAGCCTGGGCAGGAGCGGACTTTAAAATGGGTGATGAGGATGGTAGCGTACAGCAGGGCACTCTTTGTTTTTCGGTATCGAATGTGGATATGTATCAATATGCTCTGATCGGAAATTCGGTACATACCAATAATAAGGAAAGTCCTGTACACCAAATGCTGAAATCAGGCAAATATCCGCTGGTCAAGGATGCGCACATGAACGACAAAGTCGCAGGTCCTTCCGTATTGGCATTTAATGCCGGACACGTGACGGTAAACAGTATTGATCCGGTTTCGTTGTCTTCCGCTATAATGACGGGGCGAAAATTAGTAAAACAGTTACACGACGGAATGAAAGAATATCAGCCGGCCGTATTCGGAAGCTCTTACTTGAGCGGAACAGGCGCATTGATGGGTATACGCGAAAGCCGCCGTATTGTCTGCGACTACACCTTCACGCTGGATGACTGGCTGGCGCGCCGTTCGTTTGAAGACAGTATTGGGCGTAATGCCTATTATATTGATGTGCATAAAACCGGCGCGACGAAGTATCCGCGCTATGAGAAAGGCGAATCGCACGGAATACCTTTTGGCTGTCTTGTCCCCAGAGGATTGAAAAATATTTTGGTAGCCGGACGCTGTATCTCCACGGATACTTATGCGCACGGCAGTCTTCGTGTCATGCCGCCATGTCTTGTAACCGGCGAGGCGGTCGGCGTCGCAGCCGGACAACTATGCCGGTCAAAAAATCCTGACGTACATGCCATAGATATCAAGCGACTACGAAAACGCCTTCAAGAGATGGGACAATTGATTTAATTCCTGTTCATTATTCTGCTTTGGATGTTTTGACAGGAAGCCGGCTATTCGCATTGAAAGGGGAATTTTATTTCTTCCATCTTTTTTGTATCGTTCCTCTTCATCTGTAATCTTTGTTTTCAGTGAAATCAACACGCTTACTGCTGCATGAGGCGCTTATGCGGAAACGACTTGTAGCGTTTCTGTAATCGACAGGGCATGACGGATCGTTATTTTTATAGAAATCATAACTTGCCGGGTAGGTAAGGGGAATTTCACCCCAAACCTCCCACAGAACCGAACGTGAAAGTCTCCCCTCATTCGGCTCGTCTTATCTTAACCGATTTCAATTTGAAGTAACGAGGAATTATTCCT
>JAIROL010000275.1 GCA_031257565.1 Tannerella sp.
CCGGAGAGCCAAATCGCGTTGTTCACGTTTCGTATCAATCACTTAACGGAACATCTGAAAAAAAATCACAAGGATTATAACACTTCACGTTCATTGAAAATGTTAGTAGGTAAACGTCGCCGTTTACTGGATTACTTAACCCGCGTAGATATCGAACGTTACCGTGCTATTATCAAAGAATTAGGCATCAGAAAATAAAAATTTTCCATATCAGCATAAAAATGACCGCTTCGTATGAATGCGGTCATTTTTTTATATTCAGAACTCCAATACTGTTCTCAAACTAGAAAGCGATAGAATCATCATATTGATGTTTTCGAATGATTTTTTTTCACGACTCCTCGCCGCCGGATATCCCCATTTTTTTCATAAGGAAAGTAGCATTCATGTTTTGTGCGACGCCATCCCTGATTTTGTACGTAAAGGTCAGTTCGTCGTTTTTTATATCGGCCTCAAACCTGCGGTTGTGTATGTTATCGGGAAATGTTGCGGACAACGTCCCCAGCAGCAGGTCGTGAGTGGCGATGATGCCGCAAGCGCCTTTTTTTACCAGCTGTTTTATCAAGTTGATAGAACCCTTTTGTTTATCGACGGAATTAGTACCTTTCAGAATTTCGTCAAGGATGATAAATAACCGTTCGCCGGCATTGAGCCGGTCGATTATCATTTTAAGCCGTTTAAGTTCGGCGAAGAAGTAAGATTCGTTAGATATGAGGGAATCGGTCGTGCGTAAACTTGTAACCAAATGTGCGGGATAAACCGTAAGCGCCTCCGCACAGACAGGCATACCCATGCAGGCCAGCAGGAAATTTACTCCGGCCATCCGCAGGTAGGTGCTTTTCCCTGCCATGTTGGCGCCTGTGATGATAAGGAAATAGTTGCTGTGCGGAATCTGTATGTCGTTGCGCACACATTTGTCGCGATGAAGCAGCGGGTGTCCCAGTCCCGTCCCTTCCATGAAGAAATAAGACTCCGAAAATCACTCCGCCCAATTGTTCCATTCTTGTTGACAATTCATCCTTACCGCTTCGGTAGCAGACTTTGTCGCCCGTTTCCGATTTGATGTCTTGAAGTAATTGCCGGTCAGCTTCCGTTAATGGAATGTGTTCTATATCAAGATTTTCTAACGACTGCCGCAATGCCTCATGCACCAACTCGCAGTTAGCAATGCCTATAAAATATTCTCCCTGAATTGCTGACTTTTTCCTCGAAATTTTTGACTTAGAAATCTTTTATGTAAATTTGCCGGATAAGTTCAAATGATTATGAGATACTTTAATGTAGCAGGACCTTGTAACAGCATAGAGCATTACATGATAGACGCCTCCACCCGTCTGCACGGCGTGAAGAAATTGATAGACATGAAACAGTATTTTGTGATTCATGCGGCGCGTCAAAGTGGAAAGACAACCTATTTGCAGGATTTAGCCGGGCGGCTCCATGCGGAAAGGAAATATTATGCGCTGTACTGTTCGCTGGAAAACGCGCAGAACATCACCGGCCCGGAACGGGGCATACCGGCAATCGTGCGGCTGATTAAGAATAAACTTGATAATACCGATATTCCAAATCGTTCGAATTTTGCCAAAGATGCGGACTATGAAGATTTCACCGGTGTTTTGGGAGTATCGCTCACTCGCTTTTGCAAGTTACTGGACAAGCCGTTAATAATATTGTTTGACGAAGCGGACTGTTTAAGCGAAGACACGCTGATTTCTTTTTTACGACAACTGCGAAACGGTTATAACGACCGCAGCTTTGTACCGTTTGTCCATTCCATAGCCCTTGTCGGGATGCGCAATATCCGGGATTACAAAGCCAAAGTCCGTCCCGAAAGCCTGACCCTTGGCAGCGCAAGCCCGTTCAATATCGTTACGGAAACTTTTACCTTAAAAAATTTCACACAGGAAGAAATCGTCCAACTCTATCGGCAGCATACCGACGAAACCGGGCAGGTGTTTGAACAGGACGCAATAGAGCTAGTCCATGAGCAGACACAGGGACAGCCCTGGTTAGTGAATGCCATTGCACGCGAAGTGATTGTGAAAATCCTGCAATCGGACTACACAAAGCCCGTCACGGCGGAACTGGTAAGCAAAGCCATCCGGACCATCATCCTCAACCGTCCGGCACACATCGACAGCTTGCTCGAACGCTTGAAAGAAGAACGCGTACGCAAGATCATCGAACCGGTGATACTTGGCGAAGACTTCATTGACAGGGATTCGGACGACTTTCTGTACGCGAAAGATTTGGGTCTGATCAGGGAAAATAACAATTTCCGGATAATACCGTCCAACCCGATATATGCCGAGATAATTATCCGCACATTGTCATCCACGCCTCAGAAGAGGTTGCAGGACCCGAAATATCCGTATCAGATGCCTCGCTACCTGAAAGGCGGGCGCATCGACGTAGACAGCCTGCTGCGTGATTTCCAGCAGTTCTGGCACGCAAACGGCGCCATCTGGGCAGATAAGTTTGATTACCGCGAAGCTGCGCCCCACCTTGTGATGATGGGCTTCCTTCAGCGTGTGATGAATGGCGGCGGCCAGGTAATCCGCGACATGGCGTCCGGCACAGGCCGCCTTGACATCTGCCTGGTATACGAAAACCGGAAATACCCGATAGAACTGAAGGTACGTTACGGAAAAAAATACCTGGAAGAAGGTCTCGAACAAACCGCCCGTTACGCAGACCTCCATTGCTGCAGCGAAGGCTGGCTGGTCGTCTTCGACCGCCGTTCGACCGTCAAATGGCAGGACAAGCTCTACATGAAAAAAGAAACAGTAGACGGTAAAACAATTACCATAGTTGGAGTTTAAAGAGGTAATATATGGTTGTACAGCGGCTCTTCGCTTCATAAAATGAGTTTTAACGCCGATGGCGACGTTGCGTCCATAACAACGCTTCCCGATTTACATATCTCCCCCTTCACTTGTCCGATGTATGACTTTGATGAAGACGGGAATATCCGGATAGGCCTGGGGCATGTTATTTATAAAATTCACACAGCGCCCGGAGGGGAGCCGGAGCTACGCCCTGTGTCTTCCAAAATACAACTGGAACCGAATACTGCCATTCATGCCTTTTGCCTTAAGGAAAACGAGATATGGATTGCTATCGGTGTCCCACAGTGTAGATAATATACGTAATATTCAGGTCCATAGACTGCCGGACTTGGCGTTATTAAGAGATGTGAAATTAATAACCTGTAACGGAAAATCCGGCAGGGTTGTCCCTGCCGGACTTTCTTTTCCAAAACTGTCATATCTTGTTTTTTTCGCGTGCCTAAATGTGAATCTGCCGGAAATAGCTGTAGCTATTTTACAATCTTTCCCGCATCGGTAAGATACCGGATAAACGTATTCCATTCTGCTTCTTTCTTTCCGTTCCGCAAATAGAATTTGTCATCATCATAAGAATAATAAAAAAACACCAAATCATCAGCGGGGCGGCGGCTGTCGAACGGATGATACACAAGGGCTTCGAACAAAAGTTTTTCTCCAAGCAAGAATGACAGGGTGGAAGAAAGGCCCACCCGCCTTTCGTCGAGATCGTTGACCGTCAAATCTACAAAGGTTATTTCATCCGTTGTGATATTGAAAGATTGGACGTCGTCTCCTGTAATCACAGCGACTATCTTATCCGGCTCTTTGTATACAGGGGGAATTACAGTCTCCGCTTTTTCCTCCAGTTTTCCGGCGTCGCTTAGGTATTGAATAAACTTCTCCCATCCGGGATTATTGCCCGTATAGGGAAAGCCGTTAAACAGAAAATATTTGTCGGGAGCGTATTCGCCGCCGCAAGATGCTAGAAATACAGGCTCATCGTAAACGGCATTGGGATCCCCTCCGCCAAGTATGGCTTCAAACAGCAATTCTTCTCCCAGATAAAAGGCCAGTCTGGAATTGTCGCCCATGCGCCGGAAAAAGTCGTCGCATGTCAGCGCTGTTTTTAATGCAATCCTTGATGTCTTCCCGTTATACGATTCGATATCGTCTTCCTTAAGGACAATCGTCGCTTCGGAATACGTTATATTCGCCCTTGTCGCTACGACGGACAGTTTGCCCGTCGTTTTATCCGCCTCTTTCTCTACTTCTCTGTTTGCCGCATCCTTACTACACGAAAACAAGGCTACGGCAAGGATTGCCGGTACTAAAAAAAACACTTTTGCATTCATAATGAAATTAATTAATAATTATAAAAATATGTTTGAATTTGATATTTTTCCCGACTACGGGCATATTCAGGTCTTGACCGAGCGTCTCAGGGGCTTCGCAAATAGCCGACATGATCAGAATTGCTTCCATAGTCTGTTTCTTGTTTAGATGTACGCTTTTCTTATGGTGAAAGTAGTTTCCCTTCTAACTTTAGCCGGTCGAGGAACCGGCGCCATTCGTCGGCTATTTTCCTCATGTTTTCATCCCGTTCCGCCTGTGCTTTCTGCGGATTCGAAAGTACGGAAACGGCAGGATAACCATCCATCAGATAGAATATATTTTCTGTTATGTTGTAATAAAAAACAAGACTGTTAAAAATTCGGGAATCAACAGCAGAGACGTATGTCATGGATGAAAACAAGTATTCGCCGTCAATGTAAAATTTGATTGCCGGCCTTGCATAAATAACAGAATTGTTAGACGGCGCGTTTAAATAGTTCTCTTTAAAGCGTATTTCTTTTGTCGTTTCGTTAAACCATACAATATCTTCGCCTGTGAAAACAACCGGTTCCTCAATTTCGTTTTCTGTAGCGCTCCTTGTCGCAACTTCTCCCGCATGTGCGGCTTTGACAATAATACCTGATTCGGTCTGCACCGGTATATCTTCCGCTTCCGGACGGCATCCGGCCAGCGATATTATAGTTATAAATAATAAAACTGCTACTTTCATACTGTACCTCTTTATCTGTTTCTACTAATATACCAAACAAACTCGAAAATACCCTACTATAAATCGTGAATTTTTATTTTTCGCGCTCATCGTTTTCTATGGTTGAGTTTTTTTTAGCAGACTTGATTCCGCCACGCTCAAAACGGACGCTTATTTTCAGAAGCAACATTTGATTGTAGGAATCCAGATGGAGCGTTGTCTTCTCGCCATAAAGCGGCGTATCTATTTCTTTCACGCGATCGTACCGGAGGCCGAACGTCATGGGCGGGATGTACGACAGCATGACGGAAATACGCTTGCGCCACAATTCCTTTTGCGCCGAAACGCGCCAGTAATCCCTGCCAGACATTTGAGAACCTTGCCACAGGATATTTTTTTTCATATTCCGATAATATCCCAGTTGCACGCCAAACGCAGCGTCCGAATGATACCAGTTTACTTCCGAAAGAAACAGCCAGTCGTTCATTGAATTGCGAATGCCCTGATGGAACGCCTCGCCGTGCCGGAACGTAACGGCGTTTTTCAGCCGAAAATAGCCTAACATTCGATCGTAAGCGGCCTGTACGCTGTATTCGCGCGTATTGACGTTATCGAATGTACGGTAAAGTTTATACTCCTTTATCTCATATACCTCGCTGACTGCATGGCGGATAAAGTTGAACTGAGGAATGATTTTCAACTGCCCCCACAGAGTGAGTTCCGCAAAAATATGATGCCTGACCGCCGATTTTAAATCCGGATTTCCGATTTGTGTCAGAAAGGTGTCAATCACCAAACTCATCGGACTTAGTTGATAAAGCGGCAGATAGGATTGGCCGGCAGCATAGCCGGCATGAATATTTACCATCCTGTTTATCTTGTATCCGACCTGAAAAAAAGGCAGTATACGAACGTAATTACCGGAAGTTCCCCTGTTTCGCGTATTTATCCGTTCAATGGCGACGCCTGACTTGAGTCCGGCCTGATCCGACGGATTGTATGACAGATAGGCATACGCTTTATGTCTTTGTTCGCCGTAATCAAGGAAACCTGTCCCTCTGTCGCTGGTTGAAGCATACCGGCGCCGGATGTTGGAATATCCGGCCTCTGCCGACATGCTGTTCGACAAAAAGTATTTTCCTTCCATGTTCAATACGGTTTGGTTCTTATATTCATTGTACAGGTTTTCATAGCGGTAGTTTGACGTTTCGTCCTGACGGTATTCGTTTTCGATCAGGTTATAATAATAATTGTAGGAAAAGTCGCCGTGCAGGTGGAGACGGTCTGCAATCTGTCCCTGATAAAATACCGAGCCTGTAAACGTCCGGACTTTTGTCAGGTTTTCCGTTGCGTTTATAAGAATGCGGTCGCGGTTGCTTGTCAAATCCGTCCGGCGCATAGTATATGCCTGACGGGTATATACTTTCCCCGGCGCGTAATCTCCCTGAATGCCTGCAAAATGGCGGGGAGTTATCCGGTAACTGACGCCTCCGGTCAGGATATTGTTCCCTGATTCGTACAAATTGTTCGGATGCTCCGATGGAACGGATGCGAGTATGGATTCGCCGTATGTCAGTTCTTTGGATGAATACAGGTTACTTTTTTTCCGTTCGTATGAATACGCCCCGAAAAAGTTCCATTTGCGGGTTGCGTAAGTGATTCCCATGTCGGGACGGTCTTCCGTATGGCGGCTGTAACCGTTTGATTCCGAAAGGTTCAATGATGAAATATCGGACAGGTTAATATCATATCCGGTATAATTCCTGTTGAGCGTGAAATTGACGATAGCCGCATAATCATCCGATACAAAACGGCCGGAGGAAGCCTGTATCACTTCGACGGCATGAATCCTGTGGGGCGAAAGATGCTGCAGGTAAGCCTGCGGATATTGTATCCCGTCTACCAGTATCAATATATTTGCGCTATTATTCACCGTGACGGCGTTCGAATGGTCGTCGAAGCGTATTCCGGATATCCGGTTCAGCAATTCCATGGCGTTATCGACGCCGTCGCACATTTGCGACGACACGCTGTAAATTGTACGGTTGGGTTTGTCGCTGTCTGCCGTTACGACCGTCTCGCCCAGAGGAATCATCCTCTCTTTTAATGTAAAAACGCCCAATTCTCCATTCTTGTTCCGAATGTCGGCCAAAAGTGTTTCATATCCGAGATAGCTGATTTTTAATTCCCCCGGCCTGACGGCTGTTTCAAAGGAGAATCGCCCTTCTCCTGTTGTTATCCCTGCCAGAAGCGGTTCGCCGTCGGGAAGCGACAAGCTGACGGTTGCATACTCCAAAGGCTCGCGGGTAGCTTCGTCGATAACCGTTCCCTTGAATACAAACCGCTTTTTAAAAGCGGATGTAGTAACCGGTTCTGCTGTCCCGGCGTCACGGGCAGGCACAATAACATATACGCCTTCTATTTTTTCGATGAGGAAAGGCTTGTTTTCAAGCAGCCGGAACAATGCGTCTTCCCGGCTTTCAAATGATTCCGAGATGGATACGGAGTATGCCGACAAGGCCCTGTCGTCGAAAGAGATTTCCACGCCGAGCGTATTCAATACCCTGCTTAGCGGTTTATTATCAATCTCCAGCCGGAACGCCTGCGAAAAGACAGCGGGTACTGCCGACAGCAGGAAGAGGAGCATAAGACCGTTTTTTCTCACCTGCCCGATATGTCGAATGTAATCCCGAACGGCTTGCCGAGAATTTCAAGCACGTCTTCCGGTCGTTCCGTTTTGGAAAAATTCCCGGTATAGAGGTGATCCGGATTGAACCCGGACATAACGTGTATGTCATACTGCCGTTCTATTTCGGCGACGACTTCCGAAAGAGGCGTTTCGGCGAACTCAAATTTCCCCTGCATCCATCCTGTCGCCTGCGTGAAAACGGCGTCTTTGTCAACACTCAATTCCCATCCGAGCCATGTTGCTTGCATACCGGGATTAAGCGCAACGATTTCCTTTCCGACGCAAACTTCCACCTTTCCGGCCAAACAGGTCACGCAGTATCTTTCAGGGCGGGCATGTACATTAAAAGTCGTCCCCAGCACATTTGCTCGCTTGCGACCGGACTGTACGCTGAAACGGCTACCCGGTTTTACGTCAAAACAGGCTTCGCCTTCCAATGTGACCGTCCTCGAAATAAACCATTCAAGAGGACTGTACGACAGTTTACTTTCGGCGTTCAGCGTCGCCTTCGAATTATCGGGAAGACGGACTTCCGCATGTTCGCCCCTCGCGGTTTCTTCCGTTACCGTATATAAATGGATTGTAAGGGAAACCAAAACGACTAAAATCGCCGCATAACTCCATAACGGAATCCGTTTAGCCGGGTTTTCCACGTTTTCCCGTTCATCTTCCTCCCGTTTCATAAGAGGTTCGAAGACCTCTTTCCATATTTTTTCCTTGCTTTTTGACCATTTGGGTTTAATACTGACATTTTCCATCTCCAATATTTTGTTTATCTGTTCACAAAAAGTTCTTCCTCAATAACCGTAATGCGGCGCTTACATGTTTTTCGACTGTTTTGACGCTGACATGAAGGCGTCCGGCAATCTCCCCGTATTTCATTCCCTTCTCACGGCTCATAAGGTAAACTTTCCGTTGTGTTTTCGGCATTTGTTCCAACACTTTCGTATAAGCGGCGACAGATTCCCTGACTATCATTTCCTCCTCCGGCGACAGATCACAGTCATCTTCTTCCTCAAGGCTCTGTCTGTAATTCTTTCGACACAGTTCTTTCTTGTAATTATTGATGCAACTGTCGATTGCCATTTTGTATAACAATGGCTTTATACAATCGCTTTTCAGGGATTCCCGCTTTTTCCAAATCATCAGAAATACATCCTGAGTAATATCCGAAGCTGTTTCCATGTCGCCGCAACGACAAAAAACAAAATCCCGGATTGCATCAAAATTTATTTCAAACACTTCTTTAAATTCTTCCTTACTCAACATGTGCCACATTGCTTTATTAATATACCAAACAAGTCGCTATTTACCCTACCATAAGTCGATATTTTTCTTGGCAACCTTTTTCCGTTATAGGCGCTTTCAGTTTCAAACCGGCATGCTTAAAAATATTGCTTTGGTTTATAAACAAGTTTTGTTTCGACTGTAAAATTAGAAAAAACGCCATAAACGAAGAACCGGCATCCATGAAATGAATTACCGGTTCTTCATTTTTCCTGTCGCTCAGGATAAAGATAACCTCTGCCTGCAGAAGTTAACCCGCTTTGATATTCCTGACGACGTCTTTTCCGAACGATTTGTTTACTAGCTCACGGTTACGTGGGCGATATGTGCCGTCTTCCATTTCGCGCATAACTACGTTTGTGAACAAACGGAACATTTTCTGCTCCTGACTTTCGTCTTTATAAAACGTCTCCCATGCGTATTCATAAAGTTCCTGCAAACACTCGGCAGACATGTGCTTTGGGTGAAAAACGACCTGTCCGGCATTATAATGATCCCAGTCAAAATCAAATATACGCCCCTGACGCAGGTAATCGTCATACCCTTTGGTATGAGGGAACGGAGTCATTACCGTAAATTCTGCAAGATCAAGATCGATCTCCAAAAGAAAATCAATAAGACGCTTGATATCATCTTCTGTCTGATTATCAATCCCCAGAAGAATAGTGCCTTCCACTCCGATACCGTAATCATGGTAACGTTTAACGCGTTCCTTTATATAATTTGACGTATCATAAACAGCCTGATAAACATACCATGCCCCTGCCTGCGCCGCAAGATCGAGTATCTTGGGATCATCTTCGATGGTATGACTTACCCATTTTTTCTTAAAAGGAATCATTTCACGGAAAAGTTCCATTTCCCATTCCTTATTTTGTGCAAGAGAATTATCTACGACAAATAAGCGATTATTTTCAATGGAAGCCAGATCTTCGATCACTTTATCCATCGGACGTGGGCGGAACACGCGGCCTCCGAGGTAAGATACGGCGCAAGGATAGCAACTAAAACGACAACCGCGTGAAGCATGAAACAAATCGACCATCTGTACCCCTTTATGATTGTATAATTCACGTTTATATAAATCACGGCGCGCAGGACCTACATCTTCGATAGAGGGCTGCTGCGCCATATAATTATATACTTTATTCAAATTTCCGTTTCTCCAGTCATGAAGAACTTTCTCCATACGCCCTTCCGACTCGCCAAGAAAAACGGCGTCTGCATGTTCCATTGTCTCTTCGGCATGTAACATAGTAGAAATACCGCCAAACATGACCTGTTTTCCCCGTCTGTGATACTCGTCTGCAATGGCCCACCCGCGTTTTACCTGGGTACTTAGCATCATTGAGATCGCAACCAGGTCGCATTCCTCATCGAAATTAAGTTCTTCTACATTTTCGTCGGTAAAAGATACATCTACATATTCGGGAAGCGTTGCCGCAAACACCACCGGCCCGTGAGGAGGCAAATTAAAGGTGGTCTGTCCCGGCAACTTATTCCATTTAGGATAAATTAATTTAATCTTCATCATCAAAAATTTGCGTAAAGATAGCGCAAGTTGAGAGCAATACAAAATAAGATTGCTTATTTTTATTGCCGAAACGCAGCCTATCTTCATTTTCCTGAATAAAGATAGCGCAAGTTGAGAGCAATACAAAATAAGATTGCTTATTTTTATTGCCGAAACGCAGCCTGTCTTCATTTTCTTGAATAAAGTTACTATGTTTGTAACGTAAAACAAAAAGATTGTGTGTTATTATTCGAAAAGTCGCAGATAACAACAAAGAAAAAAGGCGTCGCCCACGAGCAAGGGAAATAGCGGCTTGTATATACTGAATGCATGGGCAGGAGAAAACCGGTTCTGTGTCGGACAGGAAAAAGTGGAGGAGAAATCGAACGAGATCACGGCGATACCGATAATCAGTCTTTTAGATTATCCGGATGACAATGGCATGTGGTCAGATGATCGTTTACATATCCGACGGCCTGCAGATGAGCATAACAAATGGTGGCGCCGAAAAACTTGAATCCGCGTTTTTTCATATCTTTACTAATTGCGTCGGACAGGGAAGTGGACGCGGGGACTTCTTTTGTGTCTTTCCAGCGGTTGACAATGGGCTTTCCCTCCGGTAAAAATGACTTCAGGTAAGCGCAGAAGCTGCCGAATTCTTGCTGTATTCCGAGAAATAACCGGGCGTTGGAAATCGCTGATTCTATTTTTTTCCTGTTTCGTATGATACCGGCGTCTTGCATAAGGCGTTCCACATCGTCGTTTGTGAATTTAGATACTTTTTTTGCGTCAAAGTTAGCAAAAGCCTTACGGTATTCTTCGCGACGCCGTAAGACGGTAATCCAGCTAAGCCCAGCCTGTGCGCTTTCGAGTGTCAGAAACTCAAACATGGTCTTGTCGTCGGTTACTTCCCGCCCCCACTCATTATCATGATAATCTATATAAAGCGGGTCGTCTCCGCACCACCGGCAACGTTGTATTTCTTTATTCTTTTTCATTGTCTTCTATTGATTTTGAATAGCAAATCTGGTATAAACGATATTTTCCGGAAACAGGAAAACCTCGTTTATGTTTTTTTGTTTGACTTTATTTTATAGAAAAAACCAATACGCCGGCTGTCGGGATATTCTGTTCTCCGATGATTGTTTTTGCGCCGGAAGGCAGGTCAAAAGGATAAGGCTTATCGGAATAGTTGAGCGCTATACCTAATCCGTTACGGTATTCGAGCGTTACTCCATATTGCAAATTCATTACCGGAATATTCAGGCGCTTGTAAAGTCGCTTCAAAAGATCCTCTTCGAAAGCGCCGTCCGAAGAATCGACGCCCACATAAGTGACGGTTCCTTTACCGAGCGTGTAAAATGTAACGGCCGGCTTACCTTCGTAAAATTCATCTTTATAGGTCGCCCATGTTTCGGCTCCGGCCTGTGGAATCAAAATCTCTCCCCATGTGTTCCATGCGTATTTCTTTCCGTTCATTTCGAGAGTTCCCGGATCGGCAGGTAATAGCAGGTCGTAGAATTCCAGTTTGTTGCCTGCCAGTTCGTCGATGATATAGCGGAACGGCGCCTCAAATAAACGTCCGTAGCGATCTTTATGTCCCGTACGGCAGGTAAGGACAAGATTACCTCCTTGTTTTACATAGTCCGTCCAGCGTTTTACCAGTTCTTCATCAACCAGTTGATAAGCGGGAGCAATGATTACCGGATAGTCGCTGAAGTTCTTATCTTCCGTGATAAAATCGACAGGAGCGCCGAAGCTTTTTAATGGTTTGTAGTATTTTTCCACATGGCCAAGCGTATTCCATGTCGAATTTTGTTTCTGACGTGAGATACTCCATGCATTTTCATGATTGAACAGTATCGCTGTTCTACGTTTCAAATATGCTTCCGGTTTCGTTTCACGGGGAGACGCTACCTTCCTGACTTGTTTTATCTCATCGATAAATTGTTTGTATTCAAGTCCTCCGGGCATTACGGTAACACCGTCAGTTCCAACAATTCCATAATGATATTGTTCTGTTCCGTAAAGAGGTTGACGGTATCGGTAAGTGCAGACGAAATCGCTTCCTCCGGCAAAGACGCTCCATAACCACAGGCGTACGGATCCCGGAAGAGGTTGCGGATTGATACTACCCCAGTTTACCTGGCCGGGCTGCAATTCCATTACTCCATAGACGCCTTGAATCGGACGGAAAAAATCATTCGCCCACGCAATGCGCAACGGATTACCCACACGGTATCCGCGACGTCCGAGGCCCTCATTGTCGCCATATACCATGTAACGAGTGTATACCTGAAAATCAAGCGTCTTACTTCCTCCGATATGTCCCTCTTCGTAATTAGGAATATAGTTTGTTGCGACCCACTGATTTTTTGCGTATTTCCTGATGAGAAGACATTGTTCGTCTAAAAAGTCGTTCGTTTGCCCGGCTGCAAAACGGCGGTAATCAAGTATCTGGTGATGATTCATAAACATCTGGCGCGTTTTAGGTAGCGTGATTTCATCAAAAGAAGAATAAACCTCGCTCCAGAATGCAGTTCCCCATGCTTTGTTCAGCGCATGAATATTATTGTTGTATTTTTCGCGGAGGAAATTACGGAAACCTTTTTCCGCAGCCGGACTGTAGTCGAACTGGACCGCCGGTTCGTTATCGAGTTGCCAGCCGGTAATCCGGGAATCGCTACCATAATGTTCCGCCAGCTTCTCAATCATTTTAAACGAAAGCTCCCTGTAAAGAGGCGAGGCGAATGAAGCGTGCTGACGCGCGCCGTGGTCAAGCGCCGTACCATTTTCCGGATGTATCAGTATCTCGGAATATTTGCGGCTTAACCATACGGGAGGAGTAGCCGTCGAGGTACACATAATGACTTTCAGGTCATATTTTGCTGCAAGAGCTACGGCGCGGTCAAGCCATGCAAAATCATATTTGCCCTCTTCCGGCTCCAGTTGAGCCCATGCGAATTCCGCAAAATGGGTAAACTCGAAACCCAGTTCCTTCATTTTTTTGAAATCGCGCTCCCACTGGCTCTCATCCCAGTGTTCCGGATAATAATAGACGCCGGTCAGGATCAAATCTTTGTCGTTAAACCATTGAGCCGGATTATTCGCTTGCGCCCGGAGGCTGCTTGTTGAGGACAGAATAGTACACAACGCCGTCAGGAATGGAAGTAATACTTGTTTCATCGTATATTATTTATTTTTTAACACTAAGGTAACATAGAACTCACAAATGTTCATAACTCTTTGGCGCAAGCCGTTTTGGATGTTCGTTTCATGTGTACATTATTTATTTTTTAACACTAAGGTAACATAGAACTCACAGTATGTTCATAACTCTCTGGCGCAAGCCGTTTTGCATGTTCGTTTCATGTAAACCCGATATCCTTTTTTATATGGCAAATATAGAAATTTAAACAGAAAAGGGCTAAGAAACCGTATCTAATTTTTTCAATATCTCCGTAAGCGCCTCCGCGATATCATCTTGTAAGGATATGCACATAGTCCTACCTCTGCGTGTTAAATCAAAAACGGATCGTTATGTCACGCGAATCCTTTTTCACAGATGTTTTTAATAACAGTAATCATATTCAGTTTATTCAGTTTCAACATGGCACATTCTCAAACTGTGGACAGCAGAAAAGTAGCGGCGGACAGAGACCATCTCGGCAACATCGCCCCGAAATTCGCCGAACTCAACGACGATGTTTTGTTCGGTCAGGTATGGTCGCGGGAAAGCGAAGAACACATTATGTTCGGCGTAACAGCCGCTTTAGTACTGGTTTACGGCACGTTTCATCTGAACAGGACATACGGCGAACACGGACTGATGAAAGCGCAGGCGAGACGCAACCATCCCCGATATGTTATTAACCGCCGGTCTATTTTCCGATTGTTTCACAGATTCCCTAATGTTGCTTTGTTTTTTATTCCCATCAGATTTTCCTGCTTTCCTAATATATTGTAATTCTGTGCATGAAATTTTGCATCCCGCTTATTTTTGATGATCGTTTTCATTTCATTAATGATTCTGTTTTGTTCATCGACATCCGTAGGTACGGGTACTTTTACCTCTAACAGTCTATTTCCCAAAGTTGAAATAGTTCCCTGTCTAAAAGATTTAGCTTCGATTTGTTTTTGAACAACCTCTAATCCTAACACGGCTAAAAACAAATATGGAGAGAGCATCTCTTTATCAATGATTTTTATTTGTCTGAAATGACTTTGAATTACCATTTTCAAATCAATATCTGTTACCATTGCCGCACGTCCCATAAGGTAAGTGCCGTCATTAACGATTAAAATATCTTCTTCTTCAATATTTTGTCTATTGCGATATGCCTCATAAATATTTTCCGAAACACAGTGAGTAGAATCTGATGCTATTTCCCAATTTGCTATTTCAGATGTTCTTACAAACGGAACATCTCCTGTTCCATAGTTTTCACTTCCCACTTCATTGCCTCTGCTAACAGATATGATTTTCTCATTTACAAGTTCCTGTATTGATTTAACTGCATATTTTCCGCTATCAATAAATTTATTTAATTCTTCGGATAAATCAGGATTGTAGTATTTAGGCAACAATATATTATTTACTAATTCGCTGTATTTCATTTTGAAACCCAAATGAGAAGATTTTCCTCCATTTGCCATATTAATAAGATGTTCAGGTATCAATGCTATTTCATCTTCGTTTATTTCCCTGCCTCGTTTGTCATGTCCACACGTTTTTGCATAACTCATAAAAAATGTATAGTCTTTTCTTGGTTTGATAGTCTTTTTCAATAAAGCCAAATGTGTTTTTGTAGGGGTATAAGGTAAAAATGTGCTCATTGGTAAATCAATGAGACCAATAATTTCTGCCCTTTGTAATAAAGATTGCACAATATATTCATCCGTTGGGTTGCTTAAAACGCCATCCGGCAAAACGATAGCCATACGTCCGCCTTCCTTTAACAGATCGAGGAAACGGTCGATGAAAAGAATCTGTGGCGCCTCGCTTGTTTTTACTTTTCCCTGCGTCCATTTGTTGTCTTTCCCTTTTATCCATTTATGACCCAATGGAAACTGGCTAAGTTTGGATTCTCCTACAACGGGAATGTTTGCGCCAAAAGGAGGATTTGCCAATAAAATATCAAAATCTCCAAAATGGATGTTTGATTGTGTTTTCGTATCCCAACTTGAATACGGTTCGAGCGAATCTTCACAAAAGACGCCACTTTTGCCATCACCCATAATGACCATATAAGCTTTTACTACTTTACTTAAAAAACTGTCTCGCTCAATTCCTCTAATATTCAAACTCGCTTTAGAACTCTTTTCATTGTCGATTTCGTGTTGTGGCCAATTATATTCTTGTCCTTTTGCTTCAATTTTTCGATATTGATATTTTAAAGCTTCAATAAGAAAACCTCCGGAACCACAAGCAGGATCAATAACTCTATCAGTGATATCTATATCTAAAATTTTTATGGCTGCCTTAACTACATTTTTTGGGGTAAAAAACTGTCCCTGACCACCTTTTAGCGCTCTATGAATAAAAACTTCAAAGGCATCGCCAACCACATCCCTCTCTGCCTCCATGAGTGAATAATTTTGCAGTTCGCCTGCTACATAAGCAAGAGATTTATCATCCAATTCTATTTGATCATTAGAACTAAGTACATCAGGATATACATTTTTTGTTTCTTCAAAACGCGCTTTTATTCTATTAGCTATGTCTCTTACATTTTCGTCAATACCTGCCCTGAATTGCACTTTATCATCGGGTTTGGTAAACTTTTCATCGTATAGTTTACATAAAATCAGATTAATTATTTGTCGGGCTAATTCTTCATCTCTTGTAATTCCAATTGCATTACCTGCCAAATAGCTGCGAATAGATATAAATTTGAATTTCAAATTATGTGTTGGTTTCAAATCTTTTCGCTTAAATAAACCGATGTCCTGCAGTCGTTGTGTATAATTCGGAATGTTGGGAATGTTTTCATCAAAAACAATTTTACCGTCTTTTTCTATTTTGCGTAAAAACAATGTTTCATTCCCATTAAACCAAACACCTAAATAAGCATTTGAAAATTTTAAATGATCTTTAAGTTGGTCTAAGCCGTCTTTTCGCGTTTTTTTCTTACATTCAACAATGATGTAAGCATCTTTACTCTTTTTTTCCGAATTGTTAAACACAACAATATCAACAGGATAACCTTTTGTATCCGAAGGGCTTGCCTTGACTCTGAATTGAGGTCTTGTTTGAATATTCTCCAGTGGATAACCATAGTCCTCGACTAACATTCGCGAAAAAACCTGAACAGCTTCTACTTCTTCAGGCGTAGCCCTCACCAATTGCCCTGAAATATAATCTTTTATATAATCTTCTTGAATTTCCGACATAATTATTTTTTATTAATTATATATTTTAATTTATCTGCATATTCAATAAGTAGTTGATTAACAATTTTTATTGCTTCTATCAATTTTTTATAATTATCCTTAAATCCGCAAATAATTTTTTAATATAACCGTATAGTTTTGGCAATCAAAACTATACGGCGTCAATTATTTTCACTATCATTGTCCTACAAAAAAATAAAACAGTAAAAATATGACAAGCACAAAAGTAGAAAAAATTTCACAAGCCATCACTCCTTTTGGCAGCAATTCGGCAATTAAAAAAGAATCCATAAATTATTCGCACCTGTCCATAAAAAGATAAAGCAATCCTGTTCATGTGTTATCACACGAATGGGGATTTATCTTTTTTAATATGTTTG
>JAIROL010000286.1 GCA_031257565.1 Tannerella sp.
GCGATTGAAAAGTTGATGGAAATGGACGGTTATTTTGCCGAATGTTTCGGAGGCGACCTGGAAAAAATGTCGGAAAACATCAAAAATGATTTTCCGATAGAGTTGGATACGCGGATTATGAACCATGTTGAACACAGGAAACAACTCTGTGACAATAAAGTGGCTGAATATACGCACAGGATTGCAGAGATTTGCGATACGATGCTTTGCGCGTATGGAGAAACCGGCAACAGGCAGTTGTATGACCGGGCAGTTCAGGAATTAGGCCGGAAAAACGTAATCGCGAGAAAACGCACTTTAGGGCTTAAAATCACTGACGATGAGATTGACTATATACTTTCACAATTAAAAAACGATGACGAATAATCAACAGTTAAATAATTAATAATTAGAGCAATGAAAACAAAAATAAGTCAGGTTATTACGACATTAATGGAATTGGAAGCCAAAGGATGCCACAGCGTATGTTTCGAGTATGGAAGCGGTCTGTTCCGGATAAGGATTTTCAGAGGCAAAATTGAGACGGACACGGTTGTTTACGAACAGACGGTCAATATGATTGGCGAGCCGTCGCGGTTGGAAGAAGCGATTAACCACATCTGCGACTTGAAAAACCATGTAAAAAACACTGTATTTCAATGCTACAAAATGGAATATGTGCAAGGCGTAAAGTCGGGCAAATGGGAAAAGACAGGCTCAAGTTTTGAATTTGGCGACAATGCTACTTCCGCCATGCTGATAGACGGTTCGGGCTGTTACATCGACGACCCCGACAACAACTTGCTGTATTTTGTGGACATGAAGCAATTAAGTGAAACGGAAAAATAGTATTAACAGGGGGGTGGAAAATAGCCACCCGCCCCATAAAAATAAAGAATATGACAACAGATAAAAACATTACGGTTCGCTCATTGGAAGACGCAGCCCACAGCGTGGAATTATTCGGTTACATGGCAGAAAACGCAATTTCGGATGTTTCGGACTTTTTTACCGGTACGGAAGCCGACAAACTTAAAATTAACGACAACATCATTCTTTTTGTCCGCGTGGAAACGCCCCAATCCGATATTATCATCTATTGGGACGACAGTTACGAAACCGGCGAAGAACGGATTAAGGAAATTTTGACACGTTTTTTCAGCCCCGGTTTCAGGGATTACTTTGAAAAAAGGACAGACGTATGGAGCGAATTTAAAGACGGTTGCATCGCTTTCAGGGACGGACAGGGTACATTTTATTCCGTTTGGCAATATACCGGACGGAAAGATACGAAGACGGCAGTACAAAAGAAGAATTTCGGCAGACTGTTTCCGAGTACCCTGAAAAGGATACAGGATAATAAACGCCTGACAAAAAGCGAAATGGGCTATCAAATCGGACATGTAGACCCCTATCATCCCGTATCGCTTTATTGGGATTATTACAGGCGGGAAGATGTACTAAAGGCGTTCAACAAGTTATTCGGGACGGAAATAAAATAGCATTAACAGGAAGAAGATATAAATAATCATTTAATAATTAAAGCAATGAATACAAGAAAAGTAAGTTTAACAGAGAGTATGGAAACAAAAGGTATTGTTTCCATAGAATTGAAAAAAATCGTTACAGGCGATTTTAATCCGCGCAAGTCAATCAGTGAAAGCGAATTGACGGAACTGGCGAACAGCATCAGGCAGGTTGGCATATTGCAACCGGTACTGGTACGCCCGAAAGGAAAGAAGTTTGAAATCGTGTGCGGCGAACGCAGGTTCAGGGCTTCCGTTTTGGCGGACACGAAGACCATCCCTGCCATTGTCCGCGCCATGTCGGATGACGAAGCGTTGGAATTTTCTATAATAGAAAATTTACAGCGAAAAGAAGTGTCCCCGATTGAGGAAGCGGCAGCCTACAAACGCCTTGCGGATACAGGGCGTTACAATGTGGAAAACCTTGCTGTCCGTTTCGGGAAAAGTGAAACATACATCCGCAACCGGATGCGCTTAAACGAATTGACGGACGAAATTCTAAGCCTTGTAAACGGCGACGGCATTTCGATGACTGTTGCGCTGGAACTCTGCAAATACAGTGCGGACGTGCAGTCGGATATTTACGACAGACACCTCTCCGGCAAGCCGACGACTTATTACGGCGACTGGCGCAACCTGACAGGCAGGGATTTTGTCAAACGCCTTGAAAACGATTATTGCAACGATTTGAGCCGTTACCGTTTCGACAAATCGGAGTGTGCCAAATGTCCGTTCAATACGAACTGTTACTCCCTGTTTCCCGACGGCGAAGGCAGATGCAACAACCTGTTTTGTCTGCGGGACAGGAACAAACGGTATCTGGTGGAAGCCTGCAAGTCGGCGATTGAAAAATGTCCGGGAACGGAAATCGGCCGAGCGCCATACGGAACGACGGAAAGCGATGATGTTTTTGCCGAACTCTCGGAACAGGGCTACGCGGTGAGCAAAACCCACATCAGTCACTATCCCCAAAAGCCCGAAGAACCCAAAGCGGAAGACTTCGACGGCAGGGCGGATTACGAGGAAGCCCAAAGCGAATACTATTCCCGGTATGCGGATTATACGGAAGCAAACGATGAAGTGGAACAGTTGTTTTTGGACGGAAAAGCCCAACCGGTGGTTACGGTGAGCGGCAACGAGGTGATAACCGGATATGTCCTGTTGCCGGAGGAAGAAGCGCAAGCCCCCGCCGGTGAAGCGGACGCCGTTGTGAAACTTGAAAAACAGGACATGCGCAACAGGGAAATAGCGGTTGAAAACATTGTCGATGACACGCGCAAATACATTCGCGAAACAGAAATACCGCAAAGCGATTTTACCGAATTTGAAGACAAACTCCTGTACTTTGCGATGCTGGAAGACCTGAAAAGGGAACATTTCGCGCTCTTTACGGAAGATTCCGACAAATGGCATTTGAGCGATGAGGAAAAAATCCGAATCATCAACGGTTTGACGGAAGAACAGAAAACGATTATCCGGCGCGATTTTCTTGTAAAACATTTGTCCGATGCTCTCGGAATATCGAAAAAATCATACCTGATGCTGGAATTTGCACGTTTACATTTTCCCGAAGCGCTGGCAGAGACGGAAAGCAAGTATAACGAAGTCTATACCAAACGCCACGAGCGGATTACGGAAAGACTGACCGCCCTGAAAAGCGAGGTTCAGGAGGTTGCATGACATTATGTTCGGGAAGTTGCATAATATCAACAGTGAGCAGCGGGCGGAAGAAATTCCGTCCGCTACTTATTCTAATGGATTATGCAATAGCATTGGCATAATTTTTCTCATAAATTTTATTGTGTTTAATAACCGCAAACATACGATAGATTAATTTAGCTCTTATGGCATTTATTACGGTCATTTTATTCTTTCCTTCTGCGACCTTTCTCAAATAATAGTCATACAGTTCTCCTCTTTTCCACGAAATAGCAGAAAGTGCAGCCATGTGTAACAGGACTTTAATAGATTTATCCGCACGATCCGACACTCTATTTTGAGAATATTGACTACTACCCGATGTGTAAGAAAATGGAGCTACACCGGCATGGCAGCAAAATTTTCGAGGATTGACAAAATCTTTAAAGGCATTGGTAACAACAATCATCTTAATGGCAGTTCTTTCTCCGACTCCATCTACAGAACATAATAATCGATGTTGATTGGAAAGAGTTTTATCACTATCAATCAGATGCTTTATTTCTTTGTCTATAGCTGAAACGGCATCATTTAACTCCTTTATAAGCATTTTCAATCGCTTACTTTTCTTTTGATAATCCTCTTTAGACATAAACCGCTTTTGATCTGTAAGCTGTCCTTGATACTTACTTTTATCAGCCATGTACATATCACGCTCGCTAAGAAGCAGCTTCAGCGAAGCAATATTTTTTTCGGGCAAAGAAAATAACCGGGCTTTGTCCTGAAAACGAAAGGCATAAAAAGCAATTCGTCGCGCATCTACTTTGTCGTTTTTGCCACGATGAATACCTGTGCTATGTTTGATTTGTGCCGGATTTTCCAACCACAACGTAATATCCAACTCATCACAGGCAAAACTTAATGGATAGGTGTATTGACCTGTATATTCTGCACATATCAATACCTCCGATAATTCCATCGAATATTCTTTTGATAGATTTCTGATGGAACTTTTTATTGTAGAAACCGTATTGTCCACAACAAACTCTTTCATTATTTTCTCATTGAAAATAAGACACAAATCTAATTTTTCCTTACTAACATCAATGCCTAATACAACTTTTTTCATAACTTTGTAATTGGAAACCCAAGAAGAAAAGAAGGGAACTTGAAATAATCCTAAAAACCTTAGTAGTCTAAAGATTGAATTCTAATACAGGTCTTTATTTCAAGAAAAGCCGAACAGTCTGAATAAGTAGATAAGTCTTACTTGTTTCCATGATTAGTTCACTGTTTGGTTTTCCTTTCTTTTTGAATTTTACGTTTAACATGTACGCAAAATTACACCTTCCATTTTACCTAATGTTTGTACTTTGCAAAGCTAAGGTGTTTGTACTTTGCAAAGCTAAGGTTTTTCGTGAGCATCACGCGGATAAAAAAGTAGTCAAAAAACCGTTTTAAAATTCCTTACAGCCGGAAAAATTGTGCCGTTACAGTCTGTCCAGCGTTTCTTCGGTTGTTCTCTTACCGTTGGCCAATCTTTATGCCATTCAGAGATTAAGCCGCTGAAATAAGCCATTTTCGTGAAGAAATACCCCGCATTTGTCAATACTTCCTTTTCCTCGTCGCAGGGAATGTTATTGGCCTGTCTGTCGGCAATAAGATTTTGTAAACCTTCAGTGATTTTTACCAGCCAATCGGGGAAAAAGTAAGCGTAGGTGTCGATACATTCAAGGATTTCGACGCGGTCGCCCATGACTTCCAAAAAGGCTCTCATCTTCTGTTTTTCTTCTTCGCTCAATACTTGTGCCATCTTTTTACGTGTTTAAACAGCAGGCACGAAAAAAACGGTGTGCCTTTCCCGCTGCTTATCACCTTGAAACAGGCTGTATATCCACTACAGAAAATACACGGGGGTGCAACACCGTCATATTCTATCGTAGTGGATAGAAAAACCTAAT
>JAIROL010000140.1 GCA_031257565.1 Tannerella sp.
AATGTCAAGGAGCAAGTGATTGCCATACGCCGATGTACCGAGCCCACGCCTAAAGTCAAAATAATTTATGATGCTCTCCGCTACAGGTACGCACCCTTCATCCGAAAAAAATCCGTAGCGCCCAAGACGGATATCGAAAAAAAAGTGCAGACTAAAAATCAGGAGGATACGAGCTGATCGCTGCAAGTTGGGTTGATTGTGGACGGAAGACGATCCCTGTTTTTATCATAATCCGTCAACAGTTCCAGCAGGGAATCCGACAGTTTTTGCCCTTTGTAAAATATGGGATTGCAGCCGTTTGTTTCTGTGCGCTCAATGGCGAGATATTCGCCGCCATTCAGTTAAAAAAAGAGCAGCTGCCTGTTTATATCATAGCAGGCAAGCGTTTTTTCGAGGGCTTTGTCGTACCGACATTCGTCCCGTCTTAAATTGACAAGGATTAGGGAGACGGGGTCTAACAAACGGTTGATTTTACCCTTGCGCCGGTGCATGAATCCAAAAACCGACCTGTTCGTAAAACGCTTTCAACTCGGACGGGAAAGGTACAAAGGTCTCCAGCGCCTTCGGCAGGTCTTCCGGATAAGGCATGTAGAAATGATGCGGATATTTCATCACTTTTTCTATCCCCTTTCCCTCAAACAACTCTTCCCGCAATTTGTATTGTTCAAGAAATGAAAACATGACCGACCAATTCTAATAGACGCATATAACTAAATCCCTTGATTCTTCAATTGCCTTATCAAGTATGTATGTTAAATCTTTGATTTCTTCTTCATAATCACAGTTGCCAATACCGTATTTCAATGCGATAAATTTGCTTTTTTTCTCTTGCAATCGGTACTTCTCAACACTAATTATATATGGAAAATCCGTTGAAAAGGGAATGGGTATAAAGGCGCTTTGCTCTTCCAGTTCCCAAATATATTCGGCATTATAAATCTGTTCACCGAAATATTCGCATATTTTCTCATACACATATCCATACATAAAAGGAATATCGGGAAAACGAACCTCTCCATTGATAATATCTTTCAATACTTCGGAAACATTCTTTTGAGCGTTTGTATACTCTGAAAAATAATTATCCAAATTTCCCAAATCATCCTTTAATGAAGTAGATAATGCCTCATAAATATTAGGGTCATTTGAGGAAAACACAGATGAAACTTTGTTTGCATCTGTCAGATAAGCATAAACATAATAACTCATAATCGTATTCAATCAGATATTGTCCATGAATGTCCTATCTTGGATAACGATTTTTCATCCGTCCAATGTACCATGTCGTAAGGGTAATATTGCATATCTTTCAGGCTACTGTCATCCAGTCCCAATATTTTTACCAGCGCACCGCTTTCAAAACTCCAATAACCATAGTGAAGATTTCCTCCGTTTTTATGGTCGTTATACCAACCTGTATCAGAATGTCTCCCCGATACCATTCTTTGGAAAGATATTTTTCCAATCTTTCCAGCCCTTTTTTCTTCTCTATAGACGATAATGATACAAGTTCATGCACCGCCAAATAAGGTCGGTTAAACATAAATCTGTCCGATTTTCCTTTCCATGAAGGAATACGGTAACGAATAAGAAAATCTATCAAAAAATCACCAGGGTTATCTTTTTCAACCAATTGGACTAATTTGTTAAATTTTGCATCTTCAATGTTCAACATAATTCCAATTGAAAGCATCCAAACCATCTGCACATATTCACTGTCTTTCTCCCAACTTTTTTCCATGTAAGTTAGTGTAGAATGATAAGGATTGATAAGTTCTTTTATATCTATCCCCATTGAATACATTGCAATAAATATTTGATATTCATAAGTAAAAATAGAGTTATAAAAATTATGTATGACTTCGTCGTTAGGCAAATTATACAGTTGTTCCCTTTTGGCTTCGCTATCTTGAAGCAATTTTATTTCGTTTTTATCACTTTCAATAAATTCCCTCTTTAAATCAATAAGGGATTTATAGTTGTCTAATGTGTTTAATTTATCTCTTATTTCCATATGCAATAAATACTTTTGTATGTCCTCCTAATGGAGAACTTCCATACTTTGCTTCATCAATAACATACTTTGGAGGAGAGGTTTTGTTTTCATAAATACCATCAATACCATGTCTGATTGGATCATCCAATCCTTTTGGCGGATCATTTCCAATCCTCTCCAAATCATAACCCTTTTCTTTTAACGCAGGGTTATTAACTTTATTGTCATGAGAGACCTTTTCTCCCCAATTACCTTTTTGTTTATTTGTGGCATTTGCCGGTAATTTAGGTCTTTTCTTCCCAAAGATCCCCTTAGTACTTTTTGGGAGTTTATCCAGCGTCCATTGCTTTACTTTCCCGCCGGCAGCCTTGGTAATATCTGCCGCTTTGTCGGCCACTTCTGCCACTTTTGCCGCCTTGCCGCCCATACTGCCACCCTTGACGGCTTTCATGGCGGCGCCGGCGCCTTTCGTTCCTACGAAAAATTCGGCAACAAATTCAACCGCCTGTCCTGCAACTTCGCCACGTTCCGCACTTGTGCCGTGCATAAATTTGCCGCCCGCCTCCGACAGAGACTGCTTTATACCCTCGTTTACCAGCGCAAGATTCGTGCCGAAAAAATCATCGAACTTTTGCAGACGCTGTTCCGGACTGATTCCGGGTAGCGGATTAGCATATCCTACAACTGCCACGCCCGCCATTGTAGCCATTCCGCCCAGCGTATCCAGCGGATGAGCAACCATATTGTAAAGGCCCTCAAGAGTGCCCCATAAGCCTTTGGCAACGCCTGCCACAAATCCCCGCCCGAACTCGCCGACATTTTTTACCACACCGTCCAGACCGCACATTTTCAATACCGGTGCGACAGGCGACAGCAATATGCTTCCAGTGGCGTCGTCAAGTGCGTCAAGCAACTTGTCTTTCCACGATTTGGAAACCGTCCGCATCGCGGCAAGGGCGTCAAAATAAGAGGTGTATATTCTGATCGTCCCGCCCAGCTGACATCCGGCGCACGACGACAGCAACAGCGGCTGAAACCCTTCGACGTACCACGGCGTTTTCGGATAATCATCCCATATTGGCATGACCGGAATACAGGGATAGCGCGTTACGGTGCATACGCCGAACGGCAGAATATTCAGCAGCGGAAGATTGTCGCGTATCGTACCGCCTGTTATTCCGTGATGGTTTTGCGTTTTTGGGGTTGCAATAAACGGCGTGGGAAAGCAGCCTTTGTCGCACAGCAAAATGAT
>JAIROL010000143.1 GCA_031257565.1 Tannerella sp.
ATGTAGAGAAAAACAATCTGATAACAGGAGCAAAAGATATAAAATTAAGTAACTTATACATTAATAACGAAATCGTGAAATAAACGAACAAGAATACGTTAGCTTATTCAAATCAACATTGCTGATTATGTATAGATTTTCGTTAAATGTTACATTGATTGTCAATATGTTATATCATAAAAAATGCTCAATATCTATATTAAGTTAGATAACCCATCGCAAATACGCGGAACTGATGACAATAATTCAGGAACATACGCCATGCAAAGCGAACGTTATTTCAATGCGTTCAAAGGCTTCGGCGTCCTTGCACGCTTAGTATTGTTGCCTAAAGAAAGCCATGGTTATGCGGCTTCCGTACAATAGACTATTTTGCATCCGGCCTTTCTTTCAGATAATGTCCCGTACAGGAATCTTTGCAGGCAATAATATCTTTAGGCGTTCCGGCACAAACAACATAACCGCCGCCCTTTCCTCCTTCAGGCCCTAAGTCAATAATATAATCGGCGCATTTAATAACATCCGGATGATGCTCTATGATTACCACCGTATGACCTTTGTCGATAAGCGCATTGAAAGCCTTAAGAAGCGTTTTTATATCATGGAAATGCAATCCTGTTGTCGGTTCGTCAAAAACAAACAGCGTGCGTTCCTGCTTTTCCTGTCCCAAATAATAAGCTAATTTAACCCGTTGATTTTCACCGCCGGATAATGTAGATGACGTCTGGCCTAATTTAATATATCCAAGACCTACTTCCTGTAACGGTTTAAGTTTCTTAACCACCTTTTTTGCCTGAGCATCTTTCTGCTTTTCCAGAAATTCAATTGCCTGATTAACCGTCATATCAAGCATATCATATATACTTACTCCATGATATTCGACTTCCAGTACTTCGGATTTAAAACGCTTTCCATGGCATACTTCACATTCCAGCGTAATATCAGCCATAAACTGCATTTCCACTGTAATTTTTCCTTCCCCCTTACACTCCTCGCATCGGCCGCCCTCTTTATTAAATGAAAAATACGCAGGACTATAACCCATTTGTTTGGATAATGGTTGTTCAGCATAGAGTTTACGTATCTCGTCATAGGCGCCGATATAAGTAACAGGATTAGAGCGTGAACTCTTTCCTATCGAATTTTGATCGACAAACTCTATCATCCTGATCTGGCGCGTATCTCCGGTTATCGAAGCACATTCCACCGAAGGCGGCGCGTCATCCAAAATCCGTTTCATACCTTCATAAAAAATATCTCTTACTAAGGAACTTTTTCCCGAACCGCTGACTCCCGTAACAACAGTCATTACATGCAGCGGAAATTTAACGTTGATCTGCTTCAGGTTATTTTTCCGCGCGCCTTTTATTTCAATATACTGATTCCACGGACGCGCGTATGCAGGAACTTCTATTTGTTCTTCTCCTGTAAGATATCGAACCGTATAGCTATCACTCCTCGTCTGCAAACCGGCTAAAGTACCCTGATAAACAACTTTTCCGCCAAGGCGTCCCGCGTCCGGACCAATATCTATAATATAATCTGCCGCACGCATGATGTCTTCGTCATGTTCCACAACTACAACAGTATTTCCGATTGCCTGCAACTGTTTCAATACTTTTATCAACATACCCGTATCACGGGAATGAAGACCAATGCTTGGTTCGTCAAGAATATAAAGCGAACCGACCAGGCTGCTTCCCAGCGAAGTAGCAAGGCTTATACGCTGGCTTTCGCCACCGGACAGCGTCGATGACAACCTGTCCAACGTAAGATACCCGAGCCCCACGTCAAGCAGAAACTGAAGACGATTTTTTATCTCGACAAGTAAACGTTTTCCTACCGCCGCATCTGTTTCATTTAATTCAAGATGATCAAAAAACGATTTCAACTCATTGATCGGCATTGAAACCAGTTCTGCTATATTTCTCCCGCCTACTTTCACATACATGGCCGTCGGCCTCAGGCGACTTCCTCTACAAACCGGGCAAACCGTCTTGCCACGATAACGCGCCAGCATCACACGATATTGAATCTTATACAGATTACTTTCCACATGTTTAAAAAAATCGTCAATACCGTGAACATCTTTAGTTCCATGCCACAACAGGTCTTTTTCTTCATCCGATAAATCATAATAAGCCCGGTGTACCGGAAATTTATATTTTGCGCCGCTTTTGATAAAATCCCTGAGCCATTCATGCATAACTTCGCCCTTCCAGCAAACTACGGCGCCATCATAAACAGATAAACTCTTATCCGGTACAACCAGATTTTCATCAATACCAAGAACTTTGCCAAAGCCTTCACATGTCGGACATGCGCCAACCGGATTATTAAAATTAAACATCATCTCGGAAGGTTCTTCAAATGTGACGCCATCTGCTTCAAACCTTTTGGAAAATTCAAATATTTCAGGTTTTTCCGATCTATATACTTTTAACCGACAAACGTCATGGCCTTCAAAAAATGCCGTTTCAACAGAATCCGCCAAACGGTTTTTCAACAGCTTATCGTCCGATACCGTCAGACGATCGATCAGAATCTCAACCTCCTTTGATTTCAGTAACTTCGCATCATTAAGCGCTTCCTGAATACGATATACTTTATCCTTTATTTCCAGACGCGAATATCCCTCTTTCTGAAGCGCCTCAAGCTGGTCTTTCAGCATCCTTCCTTCGGGTATAACAAGAGGAGCATATATTGCAAAACGCGTATCCATAGGATAAGACAATACTTTCTTAACGACGTCGCTCACCTGATGCTTCTTCACTTCCGTATCGGAAACAGGAGATATCGTCTTTCCTATACGGGCGTAAAGCAAACGCATATACTCATAGATTTCAGTGGACGTCCCGACTGTCGAGCGCGGGTTGCGTACGCTGACCTTCTGCTCTATTGCTATTGCCGGCGGTATGCCTTTGATATAATCACATTCCGGCTTACTCATCCTGCCAAGAAACTGGCGTGCGTACGAAGACAGACTTTCTACATAACGGCGCTGTCCTTCGGCATACAACGTATCAAATGCCAACGAAGATTTCCCGCTGCCTGAAAGACCTGTTATAACAACGAACTTATCGCGTGGAATCTTAACGTCTATATTTTTCAGGTTATTGACGCGAGCGCCTTTTACAAAAATATACCCGCCATCATTCTTTGTTTTTTTATTATCTATATTCGTTTTTTCGGAAATCTTACTCATCTTTATCTCAACCTGTCTTTTTAATAAAATACCTGTCCATGTTCTTTTAAAAGCCTTTTCCGGAAAGAAAAAGTATCCGGCAAAGATAGTACAAGCCGAAAGCAATACAAAATAAATTCTATTTATTTTTATTGTTGAGGCGCCGCCTATTTTATGGAAAGATAGTACAAGTCAAATGTAACACAAAATAAATCTACTTTTTATGTTATGAGCGTTTTGATACTCATGGTCGGGACGCCATTGGTACTCAAACAGAACGGGAAGCGTTTTTTTACGATGCTCCGTCAGAATTTTCATCTGATCGGAGCGGTTTGAGCTGAAATTTCAAGTCATCTATTTCCGATATATGTTGAAGGATATAAAAAAATATTTTGCGGATGAATTTTATAGTACTAATTTTGCCGTAATAAAAGAAAATTACTTCAAGTATGAAAGTAAAAACGAGCATATATAACCTGTTTACTTCCGTCTTTCC
>JAIROL010000183.1 GCA_031257565.1 Tannerella sp.
TAAGAAATCTATTTCTTATTTTGTTTTTTCATTATTCAACGAATAATGCTATCTTTGCAATCGAAACCACCGTTTCGGAACTCGCCGTTTCGGAATGGCAAAAACAGTTTAGACATGAAGTTTTACGACAGGGAAAATGAACTCGGACGGCTGCAAGAGATACGGATATCATCGCTTGAAAATGCGCAGTTTACGGTTGTAACAGGACGCAGGAGGGTAGGTAAAACGCAACTTTTACTTCGGGCTTCCGAAAATCAATCTACGCTCTATTTTTTCGTTTCGCGTAAGGCGGAGCCGTTTTTGTGTGAAGATTTTCAACAGGAAATAAGCGAAAAACTGCAAATCCCGATGCTGGGCAATGTGCAAAAGTTCAGTCAGTTGTTCAAGTTTTTGATGCAACTTTCCGCTACGCGCAGTTTTAACCTGATAATTGATGAATTTCAAGAGTTTCTGACTGTTAATTCTTCTGTTTTCAGCGATATGCAACGCGATTGGGACACATTGAAGGCGCAAAGTAAAATAAATTTGCTTGTTTGCGGGTCTGTCCATTCGATGATGCATAAGATTTTTGAGGATTATTCCGCGCCGCTTTATGGACGCGCTACCGTTTTTTTGCGGATAAAGCCGTTCAAAGTGTCGGTTTTGAAAGAAATCCTGAAAGAAAATAATCCGAAATACACAGCCGAAGATTTGCTTGCGCTGTATGCTTTCAGCGGAGGCGTGGCGAAATACGTTCAACTTTTCGTCGATAACAAAGCGCTGACGCTAAAAAAGATGCTCGATTTGATGATTAAAGAAGATTCTTCGTTTATTGCCGACGGCAAAAGTATGCTCATCGAAGAATTTGGCAGAGATTATGCGATTTACTTCACTATACTTTCGGCAATTGCCCGCGGTGAAAATACGCGCGGGAAGATGGAAGCGGCGGTAGGCAAAGAAGTGGGCGGCTATATTACGCGAATGGAAAACGACTATGGTCTGCTTTCAAAATCCAGACCGCTTTTTACCAAATCGGAGACGAAAAATGTACGTTATGTGATTGACGATAATTTCCTTACATTTTGGTTCCGGTTTATTTACAAATACAGTCATATTGTGGAAATCGGACAGTTCGGCGAGCTGCGGAAAATCATTGAACGCGATTATGCGACTTTTAGCGGCAAGGTTTTGGAAAAATATTTTCGCGAAAAACTGATTGAACAGGGCGGAATAACCAAAATCGGCGGTTATTGGAACAAAACAGGCGAAAACGAAATAGACCTGATTGCGTTGAACGAGACTGATAAAACGGCGCAAATCGTAGAAATAAAACGCAATGAAAAGCATATTCGCTATAATCTGCTGAAAGAAAAAGCCGTCGGAATGCTCGCGAAAACCGGCGAATTGAACGGTTATGAAATTCAATACAAAGGATTTTCTCTGGCGGACATGTAGGCGGGCAAATAATTAGCTGCCCTCTACTTTTCAAAAAAGTTAATTCTGTAAATTTATTATTGATTATTAAAAAAATCCACCCGGAAGGATTTGGCGTCAAGTAGTGAAATAGCCGGTGGACTGCCTGAAGTAGAACAGCGTAAAATTGAATGACATATCTGACGAACATAAGTTGTTGGGAATCCAATTGGATTTGAATTATACAAAAGAATAGAAACTCAAGCAACCATCTATAATGTATCCGGTAATTTCATTGATTTCCGGATATAGCCGATACGAATGCGGAAATCCCGGCGTCCAAAGGCATTTACATTGTTGAATTGAAAGATAAAAACATTCAAGGTGATGGTGGAATGAAAATTTTAAACAGACAAACCCGAAAATGAGAATAAAAGCCGTAGTCCCCCACGAATAAAATCTGACGATTGTAATTGTCTGAATACAAGATGTTTACATCTCGACGCGCGGCAAGTTGGGTTAACTCCACCGTAAGCCCCAAAGCGGAAGCAATCCGGTCAGTGGATACTTTACGCAAAGTATCAGTTATCTCCGGGACAACCTTATGCATAATCTAATATCAACTTAGGATCGATATTCAATTTTTGATAAAGCTTCTTGGCCGAACTCATTGATAGCCGCCTTTTTCCATTCATAAACAGACTGAAAGCCGTTTCATTGATTCCGATTAGCCTGGCAATCTCATTTTGTTTAATATCGCGTTTAAACATTTCTTCCTGTAATGCCCTTACAAGCGGGGAACGTTCATGTACGGTAATATAGTTGAATAGCATTTTAGCGTCTTCGTATTTGGCGCACAAGTTGCCGACACGTCCTATTTCACGTACGTATTCATTATCGGCGCCCTGTTCACTCAAATAACCGTTTGCAGTTGCTTCGTCAATCAAAGCATCGCAATAGGCAGAAACCTCATCGAACAACTCACGGCTGTCTATTTCTATAACATTTTCAAATTTCTTATCCATAACCATTTGTTTTAAATAGTTTTACAATCTATCTTATCATATTCGCCATGAGTACCTAAAAAACGAACAGTCAATAAGCCGACAACAAATGCCACAACCACAACCATTCTGTAAGTATTTCCACGAATATTAAATACATATCTTTCATTGCCAACATAATCTGCCGACGGAAAACCCGTTTTAATATCCGCATGGGATTTCCAAGCCGCTTTTGCAACAATGCTAACCCATCGTTGCAAGGCATTTAGGGCGTCTGCATGATTCTTTATAAAATTATCTATTATATCTTTGCGTCTAATATTCATTGCATTAATTTTATAGCACAAAGATAACGAATAATTTTCAATTCGCAAATTTATTTTTCTCAATGAAAAAAATATCAAAATATTTTGCCCGTTCAAAAAACTGCCGCATGTCCGCGGCGCTACGAATTTTTAACACAGATTTCATGTGTACATTATTTAATTTTTAACATTTCGGTAACATAGAACTCACAGCATGTTCATAACTCTTTGGCGCAAGCCGTTTTGCATGTTCGTTTCTTGTGAAAGTTCCACATACGGAACACAAAACGGATGAAAACAAAGAATTAATCTCTGATAATATTCCGATTAAATAATAAATCGTATATTTGCAGCGTTTTGTGAAATGAAATCGTCAATAGAAATGGAACGAACGTATTATGGCGGATATGTCTACAGGATGTTTATGTTATTCTGCGGGATAATGATGACGTTCATGTTTTCCTGTTGTATTAGCGAAATTGTGGAACAGGAGCCTGCTACGATAGAATTGCATTTGGGATACCGTATGCAGTTTACGGCTTCGTCGAAAAATGTGGAGTGGGTTAGCGATAATCCCTCTGTTGCGACGGTATCTGCTACGGGTTTGGTTACGGCTATTAGTAAAGGAACGGCGACGATTTATACCTATTCGTCGAAAGGCAAGCAGAATATTGTTTGTTATCTGATAACTTATCCGAAACGGAATATCCTGTTTTATATCGGGGGAGATAATGATTTGTTAAGCGAAACATATCAAAAAATAAATCAGGTTCGTGCAGGATGGAATCCCTGTAAAGGGGAAATGATCATATATGCAGATCAAAGAAATAAGGGCGCATGTTTGTTGCGCGTAAACGAAACGAAGGACGCCGCCGGATATTACGGGCTTGATACGATAGCGAAGTATGGCGCGGAAAATTCGGCAGACGCCGGAACGCTGAATCGTGTAATAAATAAAATAGTACAGGATTATCCGGCTGATAGCTACGGTATGATTTTCTTTTCGCATGCAAGCGGCTGGCTTCCCAAAGGAACGCTTAACAGTCCGCGTTCGCTGGTTATTGACGACGGCGACGGCGTAAAATATGAAATGGAATATGATGATTTTGCATCGGCAATCCCGGATAAACAGTTTGACTTTATCCTCTTTGAAGCTTGTCTGATGGCCGACGTCATGTCGATGTACGAATTGCGCAATAAGGCTGAATATGTTCTGGCTTCATCTGCCGAGATCGTCTCTCCCGGCTTCGAACCTGTTTATAAAAATGAAATCATGCGGTTGTATGATACAAAAAATGATATAAAATCGGTTGTGTCGGGTTTTGGACAATCTTATTATGATCATATAATATCTTCTTATCCGGAGATTAGCGACGTCTGTTCTGCAACTTTAAGTTTAATAAAAACGGATGAGATGGAGGCCCTTGCCGCCGTAACAAAATCTGTGTTGAATGGAACGGAAATGGATGAAAAAAATGTTACTCCATTAAGCGACATTCAGTGGTTTGACCGTCCGGGGAAATTGGGCAGGAATCCCTATTGCCGGTATTTTGACTTCGCCCATACGATCGAAAAACTTATGCCGGAAGCAGATCGCAGGGCTTTTAATGAGCAAATTGAGAAAACCGTTGTGTGGAAAGTAGCGACTAAAAGGTTTCTCTTGAATGGTTCGAACGAATCGCCCAATTTTGTCGAGTATGACGGATTTTTTATTGAACGCCACAGCGGGTTGACTACTTACATAAGTCAGGATGTTTATCCTGTCCTCAATTCGGCTTTCAAAGGTTCTTCATGGTATAAGGCGATCGATTAGTTTATTAATGTTGTATGATGGAAAAATCTAAAATATATACAGGCGGAGGAGATAAAGGAAAGACCTCTTTGGTTGGCGGGTTTCGTGTGCCGAAGACGCATCCGCGGCTGGAAGCTTACGGGACGATCGACGAACTTAATTCTTTTATCGGCCTGCTTATCACCGAAGTTGACGATGATAACGTTTGTGATTTGTTGCAGTTTGTCCAGTCTAGTCTCTTTACCGTCGGCTCTTACCTGGCTACTGATCCGTCGAAGACAGAATATAAGATCGAAAGCCATATTACGGAAGATAGCATAAAAAAACTTGAGCAGGCAATGGATCTGATGGATAGCCGTTTGCCGAAAATGAAATCATTTGTTTTACCCGGAGGATGCCGCTCGGCTGCGCTTGCTCATGTGTGCCGTACGGTATGTCGCCGCGCCGAACGCAATATCTGTCGTCTGGCGGAAACAGACAAGGTTGAAGATCCTGTTCTCGTTTTTATGAACAGATTGTCTGATTTTCTGTTTGTTATAGCTCGCAGAGAATGTATATTGAAAAATGGTGAAGAAATTTTTTGGAATAATACTTGCAAGTAAAAAATAATATTATATTTTTGCGGCAATTTTAAAAGGGAACCGGATTGCTTTCGGGCAATCATAAAATTTTATTGCTTATGTATTGGACCTTAGAATTGGCGTCAAATTTAGAAGATGCGCCATGGCCGGCGACTAAAGACGAGTTGATCGACTATGCGCAACGCTCCGGAGCTCCTCTGGAGGTAATTGAAAATTTACAGGAGATGGAGGATGAGGGTGAGATATATGAATGTATGGAAGATATCTGGCCTGATTATCCGAGCAAGGAAGATTTCTTTTTTAACGAAGAAGAGTATTAACAAGTGGAAACTTAACGATTAGAAAACCGTGGGGTAGCGTATTTCTTTTGCGCTATCCCATTTGTTTTTTCAGATAATGACACAATTTATATACTTTTTTTGAGTTATATTTATTCGAGGTAAAAGTTTATATATTGATTATTATATGAAGCGAATTGTTTTGTTACCGGTAATCCTGTTTGGTTACGCCTGTGTAGCTCAGGCGCAAGGCGATGTGCAGTTTGCTCATTATAATATGGCTTTGGGATATTATAATCCCGCATCTGCAGGACGTTCCGGCGATCTTGATATAACCGCTCTGTATCGGATGCAATGGGCAGGCTGGAGTAACGCTCCCAAATCTTTGTTTGCAACAGCCAATATGCCGTTCCGGTTTCTGAAAAAAGAACATGGGGTGGGCGTAGTTGTCGTGAGCGATAATACATCGAGTTTGTACAATGATATGAGCGCCGGTCTTCAATATGCTTATCTTAAAAAAATGGGGAAAGGTACGCTGCGTGTGGGAGTACAGTTCGGGATGGTCAGTATAACCGGAGGAGGGGATCATGTGATAACCCCCGACAGTATGGGAGGTCACGATCCGGCCATACCTGCTTCAAAAGTGGAATCGAAAGTTTTTGACGCAAATTTCGGATTATACTACGCTACGGATAAATGGTATGTCGGCGCGGCAGTGATGCATGTTTTGGAGCCGGAAATTGATGAAGAAAATTTCTATACTTATATCAGTCGCGGATATAATTTTACAGGCGGATGCAATATTCGCCTGAATAATTCGTTAATTGAATTGCAGCCTTCCGTTTTTGTGCAGACAAAATTTAACACATATAAGGCTGACGTCACAGCGAGGGCTGTGTATGCGAAGAAATATAGCGCCGGTTTATCCTGGCGTATGGATGAAAACCGTATAGCCGATGCCTTTGTCTTGATGCTTGGCGCCACGTTCGGAAAAATAGAAGGGGGATACGCTTATGATAAACCTTTTTCTAATGTGGGCAGGGGTACGGCAGGTAGTCATGAACTGTTTCTGAAATACAGAATGCAGTTAAACAAACCTAAAACAGGAAAAAGTAGACACAAAAGTGTACGTTTATTATAAAGGAAATGAAAAAAACAGTTTTGATATCAGCGGCAATCGTTTTACTTTCGTCATGCGGGAGAAACGCAATGAATTCCGGAGGCGAACTTGTCGGCGTAAAATCGGCTTCATTCAGCGAGCCTGCTCCGTACGGAATGGTATTGATCAAAAGAGGCGCATTTGAAATGGGAGCGACCGATTCCGATAGTATCTGGGGATTTGAGGCGGAAACGAAAGGCGTTTCTTTTGAGGCTTTCTGGATGGATGAGACGGAGATTACAAATGCTAAATATCGTCAGTTTGTATACTGGGTGCGCGATTCTCTTATACGTACCCGCCTGGCTGATCCGGAATATGGCGGCAATGATTTGTTCATGATTACAGAAGACCGGTATGGCGACCCTGTAACGCCGCATCTGGACTGGACTCGTCCGATTCCCTGGAAACGGGCCAATGAGGATGAAATACGAGCCATTGAAAGCGTATACTTTACTAATCCTGTTACGGGAGAGCGGGGACTTGACCCCAAGCAGATGAATTATAAATATGAGTGGTACGATTATACTGCGGCGGCGCAGCGCCGGAATAATCCGGACCCGACGTTACGCGTGCGTAATACCGATATAAAACCGAATCCGGATGAAGTAATCATGATATCCAAGGATACAGCCTATATTGATGATGAAGGACGCGTTGTAAACGAGACGATTACCCGTCCCCTAAGCGGTCATTTTGATTTCCTTCATACGCGTATTGTTAATATTTATCCGGATGAGACTGTATGGATCAATGATTTCAAAAATGCGTACAACGAACCTTATCTGAGAATGTACTTTATTCATCCGGGGTATGATGATTATCCGGCGGTAGGGATTTCATGGGAACAGGCAACCGCTTTCAGCGTATGGCGCACGAACACGTATAAGAATTCTTTGACTCTTCCTCCCGGTCAGGTTATAGAACCTTTCCGATTGCCTACTGAAGGAGAATGGGAATATGCGGCGCGTGCGGGTAAAAACGAAAATAAATATCCGTGGTCAATAGACGGGCTGAAGGATACGAAAGATTGTTTTATGGCGAACTTTAAACCGGGAGACGGTAATTATACGGAAGACGGACATCTGATTACTGCCCGTGTGGCTTCATTCTCCCCGAATGAATTCGGTCTGTACGATATGGCCGGAAACGTGGCTGAATGGACTTCTACCGTTTATTATGAGTCGGGACCCAAACAAATGAGCGATATTAATCCGGAGCTCCATTATGATGCGGCGAAGGAAGATCCTTATGATATGAAAAAGAAAGTGGTCCGCGGCGGTTCGTGGAAAGATGTAGCCCGTTTTATCCGTTCGGATATGCGTACTTTTGAGTATCAGAATGAAACGCGTTCGCATATCGGTTTCCGTTGCGTTCGTACGCAAATCGGATTTTCAGGTTCAAAAAAAGGAAAGAAAAAATAATAAATATAAATCATGGGTAAATACAGGAGATATAAAAACCGGGTTGAGATGTTCCTTTCCAGTGAAAGAGGGAAAAGGGTTCTGAACTTTTGCTATAGCTGGGGAGCTTCCGTGATTGTGATTGGCGCGATGTTTAAGATTGTACATTTGCCTTATGCAAACACGATATTGTGCGTGTCATTGATCTTTGAATCATTGGTCTTCTTCATATCGGCGTTTGAACGTCCAAGCAACGAATATAACTGGGAAGAAGTTTTTCCGGTTTTGAAATCAAAGAATCCGTTGGATCGTCCGGATTTTGTTTCAGGAGGCTTCGGCGGCAATACGGTGATCGTTGGCGATGGTACGGCAAACCCGGGTGGCGGCGGCACGTTGGTGATCGGTAATCTTGGCGGCGGCGCGCAGGACGTTGCATCCGGAACGGGTGGCGATGGCCGGATTGCAGGCGGCGCGCAGGATGTTGCATCCGGAATGGGTAGCGATGGCCGGATTGCAAACGGCAGTTATGCCGGCGGAGGCGTTTCGTATGTTCAGGCGCGATCGCCACAGAATATTGTGAATGCCGGTATGGCTACGATGGGACTGAACATATCCGAAAAAGATTCGGAAGTATTGGCCGAAAGTATAAAGAAGCTGAATAGCGCTGCGGAACAGATCTCGAAGATGGCAGATCTTACGGAAGCAACTCAAACTTATATCGATCAGATGTCTACAGTGTCTCATAATCTTGAAAAATTCAATGAGATCACAGGCTCTCTCGGAGAAGTTTCAGATACGCTGATTAATTCATGTAAGACTATTTCCGGAGTAACGGAGGAAAGTACGGAAGAAACCCCCAAGAGCTATGTCGAGAATATGTCCAGGCTGAATGAAAACCTCTCCGGCCTTAATCATTTCTATGAAACTCAACTTTCGGGACTTCGTTCGCAAATGGATACCATCCTGCATATCAATGCCGGATTAAATCGTATACGCGATATGTACGACAGTTCAATTGTCGATAGCGCGGCATTCCGTAATGAAAATGAACGGATGGCCCAGCTTCTTTCTCAATTGAATCAGGTTTATGGCCGATTGCTGCAGGCGATGACCGTCAATGTGCAGGCCGGCGGATACCCTCCTCCGGCAGCAGCAGGTTCGCCGGGATATCAACAACCTCCTTATCAGGGATATCCGCCGCAGGGAGGATACAGATAAGACAATGAGATAATTTTATATTTTGAATCGGAAAAAAATAAAATAAAAATGGCAGGAGTATCGAATAATCCCAATTCGGCGCGTCAGAAGATGATCAACCTGATGTATCTGGTATTCATCGCGATGATGGCCCTCAATGTTTCTTCGGAGGTGCTGGATGGGTTTGAACTGGTCGAGCATAGTCTGCGCGCTTCAACGGAGAATACTACCACGCGTAATGAGCATATAATGGCAAACTTGGACAGGGCTTATCAGGTTAATCCTGCAAAAGTCGGCGAATGGCGCGCCATGGGGGCGAATGTGAAAACGCAGTCCGACGACTTGATTAAATATATAGAAGAGTTAAAGTTGCGTATTGTGCAGGAATCAGACGGTAAGGATGGCGATGTTGAAAATATAGAGCATAAGGATGATCTGGAGGCGGCGTCCCGTGTTATGCTGGCGCCGGTTGTCGGAGAAGGCAAAAAATTGAAAGAACGCCTGAACGGTTATTGTTCGACCATGTGTAGCGTAGTTGGCGATCCGTCTAAAAAAACGATGTTTGAATCTATGTTGAGTACTGATCCTGTAAAAAAGGCCGGAATAGTCGCCGGTTCCTGGGAGACTGCATTATTTGAAAATATGCCCGTTTCTGCAGCGGTGACGTTGCTCACGAAAATACAAAGCGACGTCCGGACTGTGGAAGGGGAGGTTCTTTCGACCCTGATTACAAATGTAGACGTTGGCGATTATCGGGTAAATAAGATAGAAGCGTTGGTTATACCGAAAAGCCAGATTGTTACGAGCGGTATACCTTACGAAGCGCAGATCGTTCTGGCGGCTGTCGATTCAACCAAACAACCGGAGTATTATTTAGGCGAAACTCTTCTGAAGAATAACCTGATCTCCGTATCTACCGGCGGGACGGGCGACCGGACATTGTCCGGCAAAGTGGTAGCTGACGGCGAGACTTACGCTTTCGAAACAAAATATGCCGTTACCGAATCAGCGGCTACAATCGCCCCGATGTTGATGAATTTCCTTTATGAGAGTATTGATAATGATATGGAAATAGCGATGTCCGGGGTACCAAGCGGCGCTGTAAAAGCAAGCCTGACCGGACATGGCAGTATCGTTTTTAAAGATAAAAATATATGGACGGTAAAAGGTCTTAGTATTTCCTCTTCTCCGAAAGTAACTGTTACCCTTACCGGAAATGTGGGGGGGCGTAATGTCTCGGGAAGTAAAGAATTTACGGTTCGTTCGCTACCGGATCCGCTTCCGTTTATCTCTTATAAAGATGCGAATGAGACTGTTCGTAAATTTAAAGGAGGTACTATTTCCAAACGAAACCTTGTAGATGCTCCGGGCGTTCAAGCGGCGATTGATGACGGCGTGCTTAATGTGCCTTATACGGTTACCGGTTTTACATTATCCATTGTTGACGCTTTGGGGAATTATATACCGGAAGTTTCAAACAGCGGAGAGTTTACGGCGCGACAGAAAGAGGTCATCCGGAATATTGCGCGTGGGAAACGATTTTATATAAGTAATGTAAAAACGCTTGATCCTGCAGGAAAACCGGTCGCAATCGGATATTCGATGGAGGTTATCGTTAATTAGAATTGAAATGGATATAAATAAGTATAAAAAATGAAACGTTTTTATTATATAAGCTCAATCTTTCTTGCTTTGGCTTTATTTGCGCAGGCGCAAAACGTCGGCGCTCCTCGTATGAGTCGTGGCGGAGATCGTAACAGGCAACAGGCGGAAAATAAAACGGATTTGCCGGAATCCGTACGCGCGCAGATCATGAATGAGCAACTGACGCAGGAAACAGGAAACGCACGTTGGATGCGCGTGATTATGCGTGAGCTTGATCTTACGAAAGAAAAGAATGCGCCATTATATTATCCTGTTCAGGAAACAAACGGGATGAAAAATCTTTTTACTACGTTGTTTCAGTTAGTAAGCGAGGGTAAAATAAACGTCTATAAATATCTTGTTGACAGCGAATCGTTTGAGGATGATAATTTATTGTCTTTTAAGGATATGCTGGATAACTTTAATATTTATTATGAGGAGATCCCCGCCGGAGGCGGTCAGCCTGCTAGATATGCCATTAATTCGAGCGATATCCCCTCGCAGGAAGTGAGAACTTTTTACGTCAAGGAAGCATGGTATTTTGATCAGAATAACTCTATTTATGATGTTAAAATATTGGCTGTATGTCCGATCGCTTATGTAATTACGGATATAGGCGAACAGCCTCAACCCATGTTCTGGGCGAAATATGAGGATATCCGTCCTTATATAAAAAATAATTACATCATGACTTCTAATGTAAATAATGTAAAGACGTTTACGATGGACGATTATTTCCGTCGCCGGATGTTTGCCGGCGATATTGTAAAAACCGAGAATCTGATGAATATTGCTTTGGTGCAGTATTGCCCGACTCCGGACTCATTGGAAGCCGAAAGAAAACGCATTGATAATCAATTGCAAACCTTTAATGACTCTTTATGGATACAGCCTGATACGACGACTACCCTATTAAGTAAAAAGGAAGCTAAAAAAGCGCGTTCTGCACGAGGTTCCAAAAGTGAAAGCGGAGTGACTTCCGATGATAAAAAGACAACAAAAGAAAAGGCGCCTAAACAGCAGAAACCAAAAGCGGAAAAAGCGGCAAAAACAGCTCCTGCGCGTAGTATACGAAGGTAATAGCGTTAACAGTTTACAATCCGAATCCGTTTCGCCCATAACAGGTAACTTATATTCCGGATAATTGTGAGCAATTTCATCCCGACCTGATTGGCAGAAACGGAAAAACAGCATCAATCATATATAATATTCCGCAACATCAAGAACGCCTGCACGGATTGCATATTTTACAGCTTCATGGACGTTATTGATCCCCAGTTTCCGGAATATGTTTTTCCTGTGGGTATTAACCGTATGGAAACTCAGGTACTTTTCGTAGGCGATTTCTTTCGTTGTTTTCCCTAAAGCAATCTCGTGAAGAATGATTTTCTCCGAAGCGGTAAGATAGATAGAATCGGCGTCCGCATTTACGGTATTATTATTCTGAAGGATTTGTTCTGCATACTCGCAAACGTATGGTATATTATATGCTGCCGTATTCCGCAAAGCGGTCCTGATTTCTTCTTCCGAATCATTTTTCATGACCACGCTTATTGTCGGGTCGGAAAACAATACATAACGAAGGAAATGGTTTCCCAATTCGTTGGAGAAAAGTATCCATGTTGAGTTTTTTGCTGCCGATTTGACATTCAGCATTTGTTGCATAGAAACAAAATCAAATAACGTATAATCCAATACAACGAGCGCTTCGGGAAAAATTTTTAATTTCTCCTGCAACTCATTCATTGTCTTTGCCGGGACAATATCATTTATTCCCGTTTCTTTAAGCAGAGCTATAGTTCCGTGACTTGTAACGAATTGATTGTCTGCCAGAATGCAAGTTTTCATTTGATGACTCTATAATGTACCGTATCGGTTACAAAGGTAGTTATTCGAAATGGAAACTAATATACCACAAATATGCTATTTTTTATCTTTTATATATGACGTATTTTTGCAGGGTGAATAAACTTATTAATAATTGAAAAGAGTATGACTAAAATTGCAAAAAAAATTACAGATCTTGTGGGAAATACTCCCTTGTTAGAGTTGGATGCTTTTCGCAAATGGCGCTCGCTGGAAGCGCGTTTGATCGGAAAGTTAGAGTATTTCAATCCGTTGGGAAGCATTAAAGACCGTATTGCGCTATCAATGGTTGAAGATGCGGAAGCCAGGGGCGCTTTGAAATCGGGTTCAATCATCATTGAGCCGACAAGCGGAAATACGGGTATCGGGTTAGCATTTGTTTCGGCTGTAAAAGGCTACCGGTTGATATTGACAATGCCGGAAACCATGAGTCTGGAAAGGCGTAATTTACTGAAAGCATTGGGCGCCGAGTTGGTTTTGACGCCCGGTTCCGAAGGGATGAAAGGCGCTATCGAAACTGCTTTAGAGTTACAGCAGAAAATGTCCGGAGCCGTTATTCTTCAACAGTTTGAGAATCCGGCCAACCCGGCTGTTCATATCCGTACAACAGCCGAAGAAATCTGGCGTGATACGAATGGTAATATTGATATTTTTGTTTCCGGAGTAGGAACAGGAGGTACTGTCAGCGGAGCCGGCAAACGGCTTAAAGAATTAAATCCCAATATCCGGATTGTAGCGGTGGAACCGATAGATTCGCCTGTTCTTTCAGGTGGAAAGCCCGGAGCTCATAAAATACAAGGTATTGGCGCCGGGTTCGTTCCGAAAACATACAATGCCTCTGTTGTTGATGAAATTATTCAGGTAGCCAATGACGACGCCATACGAACAAGCCGTGAACTGGCCAAAACAGAAGGTCTTCTGGTTGGCATATCTTCCGGAGCAGCCGCGTATGCAGCATCTCAATTGGCCAAATTACCGGAAAACAAAGGGAAGAATATCATTGTTATATTACCTGATACGGGAGAACGGTATTTATCGACTGTTCTTTATGCTTTTGATGAATATCCGTTATAAAAAGACAAACTAATATTCGGTAAAAAACGGTTAATAGCCAGCAAAAGGAGAATGCAATGTGGTCGCTTAATATGCGGCGATTCAACCATTCCCGTATTTTTTTCGAAATAAAATAACATATAAATACATTAATTATTATGAGCAATTTAAGATTTGAAACATTACAAGTACATGCCGGTCAGGAAGTAGATAAAACAACCCATGCGCGGGCCTTACCTATATATCAGACGACTTCCTATGTTTTTGAAGACGCAAAAGACGGAGCCGATCTTTTCGGGCTGCGCAAATTCGGCAATATATATACCCGTCTGCAAAATCCGACCACCGACGTCTTTGAAAAACGTGTCGCAGCTTTAGAAGGAGGCGTGACAGGGCTTGCGACTTCTTCCGGACAGTCGGCCCAATTTATCGCTTTGAATAATATCCTTCAGACGGGCGACAACTTTGTAACGACCTCCCATTTATATGGAGGAACGTACAATCAGTTTAAATCTCAGTTCAAGCGTCTGGGAGTCGAAGCCCGTTTCACCTCGAATGATGATCCGGAAGAATTTGAAAAGCTGATTGATGAAAATACAAAAGCGATTTATCTGGAGACTATCGGAAATCCGGAATTGAATATTCCCGATTTCGACGCCATTGCGGAAGTTGCCGGACGCCATGATATTCCGCTTATCGTGGATAACACATTTGGAGCGGGAGGTTATCTGTTCCGACCGATAGAGCATGGGGCGTCTGTGGTCGTTGAATCCGCTACCAAATGGATAGGTGGCCATGGCACTTCCATTGGGGGAATAATTGTAGATAGTGGAACTTTTAACTGGGGAAACGGGAAATTCCCCGCTTTTACAGAACCTTCCGATAGCTACCACGGGCTTGTGTTCTGGAATGTATTCGGAGCCGGCGGGCCATTCGGAAACATAGCTTTCAACATCCGCGCCCGTGTGGAAGGCCTTCGCGACTGGGGAAACACGATCAGTCCGTTCAACTCTTTCTTGTTAGTGCAAGGGCTGGAAACGCTATCGCTTCGCGTCAAGCAGCATGTACAAAATACGCAGGCTCTTGCCGAATGGCTTGAAGGACATCCGAAAGTAGAATATGTGAATTATCCCGGACTAAAAAGCAGCAAGTATTATGAACTGGCAAAGAAATACCTCCCCAAAGGTCCCGGAGCGGTACTGACATTCAAGGTCAAAGGCGATGCATCCGGTGCGGACAAGGTGATTAATAATGTCAAACTCCTGAGCCACTTAGCCAATGTGGGAGACGCCAAATCATTGATTATCCACCCTGCGGCAACTACGCACGAACAGTTATCGCCGGAAGAACAAAAGGCCAGCGGAGTAGAGCCGGGTCTGTTACGTATCTCCGTCGGTATTGAAAATATAGAAGACGTCAAAGAAGACTTGCAACAGGCTTTTGACGCTGTCGGCTGAATATAATATTGCGAAAATATGGCAAAGAGTAATCATTTCAAGACAGGAGAGCAAACGAAAGCGATCCATGCGGGAGAATACCCTGATCCGTTCACCAATGCGTCATCACCCAATTTAGTGATGTCCACTACATTTGTCGCTAATGCGGATTCCGGATTTTCAGTCGAGGGAATGAGTGAAAACGATCCTTTTTTATATACACGTTGGGGTAATCCGACAGTGAAACAACTGGAAGAGAAACTGGCCGTACTGGAAGGGGCGGAAGCCGCTGTTGCTTTTGCCAGCGGCATGGGAGCTATTACCGCCTTGTTGTTTCATCTGCTCAGAGCCGGGGATCATGCCATAATAAGCGATGTTGCATATGCTGCGCTTTCAGAGATAACCAATGATGTGATTCCGGAATTTAACATTGGGATAACAAAGGTAAATACATCCGATTTAAATGCCATAAAGGAAGCTGTCCAACCCAATACCCGTTTGATATATATTGAAACTCCCTGTAATCCATTATTGCGTCTGACGGATATTGCCGCCGTATCGGAAATTGCGTCCCGGGCGGGAGCTAAACTGGCTGTTGATTCAACATTTGCAACGCCGTTAGCCACCCGCCCGCTGGAAGCAGGAGCTGATTTTGTGATTCACTCCCTGACGAAATACCTCGGAGGCCACGGAGATGCGCTGGGAGGCATTATTTTGGGAAAAAAGGAAGCGCTAGTATCCTTACGTAAGAAAACAGCCATTCGTTTTGGCGGTATATTGAGTCCGTTTAATGCCTGGCTGATTCTGAGAGGGCTGGCTACTTTTCCTATTCGTATGCGGGTACATGAAGAAAATGCGTTGAAAGTCGCCCGTTTTCTGGAAATGTATCCGGCTGTTAAGCGTGTAATATATCCCGGTTTGCCGTCACATCCGCAATATGAACTGGCCAGGCGACAGATGAAGAACTTTTCGGGAATGATCACTTTTCAGGTGGAAAACGGACAGGAAACGGCTGAAAAACTGGCCGAAAAACTCCAGATTATTCATTACGCCGTTTCTTTGGGGCATCACCGTTCCTTGATTTTCTATCTGAAGAATAAAGACTTGCTGCAAACCTCTTTCCATTTTTCAACTCCGCAACAGTTGGAATCATGGAAAGAATTTGCAGGGGAAGAGGGGATCTTTCGCCTTTCTGTCGGCCTTGAAGACGCCGAAGATTTGATTGCCGATTTGGAGCAGGCTCTGCCGTAAGATGATGGTCAATTTGGGTTGAAAAAGCTACAAGATAGCATTTGTCCTTTACCGGGAAAATATAAATAAAATTTTCACAGCGTTCCGTCGGCTTTAAAGCAGATACACGACCGGCGTTATTACAACAAATATTCCGGGAAAATACTTCTTCCGGGAATCGCATTTTCCGGAAAACAAACCGGATGTAAGATGGAGATAATTGAAGAAAACTATTAAGAACCGGCAGTCGAAACCGACTACCGGGATGTTTTCTCCGTGCGTTGTATTTTTGCTTTCTTATAAATCAGATGACCCTGGTCGGAGATGCCTTCCATCACTACCGAATACGTTGTTTCCGTATCTGCGGAATAAAAGTCGAAAGACGCTTCGCCCGTCGTTCCGGAGACCTTTACCGTTGGATTCCAGTAGATCGTAGTACGTAAATCGGCCGGCGTATACTTTTGTTCCACATCATATTTGGGTGAATAAAACGCTTCCGGCTCCTGAAAGCCTAAAAGCTCAATAAGATCACTGATATTATGATTTTTCGCACGTTTCTGTACAAAGCCTTCTTTTGTAGAGATAACCAGTGCGCCGTTTATCGCTTTGGGGCCGAACATGGCGCCTGCCGATGCATCTTTAATCAGGAAAATATCGGCGATATCCAACACTTCCATCGACATAATATCAAAATTCTCATCCGGCATATTGTCGATCACCACTAACGGAGCGCCTCCGCCTCTGACGGAGATCGCGTCGCCGGCGATCATGATGCCCGGTATCTGCAGGAGCAATACCTTCATGCTCGTATAATGTGATTTTTCAATATCGGCGGCTGTGATAATCCGGCTTGACGTTACGGGCGAATAATAGGGCGACCGGGTCGGTGCGATTCTTTTGGCCGTTACTTCCACCTCTGCCAGGTTGACGATTCTCATCCCGTTTTCGGACAAATATTTTTCGTCTGCTTTCGCGATATAACTGTCGGGTAAGTTTTCGGGGAGCAGTTCCCGGGACGACACGACGCTTTTCGCGACCGGGAAAGGCTGTGGTTTATCCATTTCAAGGAAGACTCGTTTTCCGCCTTTCTTCGTCATTGCCTGTATAATAAAGCGCGTACTGTCGGGATAATCTATGCCTTTCAATTCAAAGCGTCCATTCCGGTCGGTCTGTATCACATGCGTATTTACCGCTTCTCCTTTCATTGCCAGAACAGAAATATAGCCATCTTTCGTAGAGGTAAACATGCCATCGGCTTTTCCGGTTATCCTCTGGCTTTTTTCCACGGGAATTTTCGGTGCGGAGAGTTCTCCGCGAATGATTTCCGGCACGGCATAGCGCCGCCAGCCCTGTGTCATCATTAATAAATCCAGCGCTTCGGCTGCGTCCCGGCTATCTTGTTTCAGATAGTAAGACGGATTCTCTATGTAGCCTTTCAGCTCGGACGTCAGCAAAAACGCCGATATAATAGTATGGCAACTATCGGGTACGATCTCTTTATCGTCCGTAACGGACACCGAGAAATTCCCGGTAAGGGGCAGACCCTTCACATCCGTAATTTTCACCGTTGAAGCGATGAGTTGTTTTGCGGCGTAATTCTCCCGGTCCGTCAAAAAGTCCATTCGGGCGATATCAACGTCGGAATAATTAAAAATCATCCGTTCGCCGACCACCTGTTTGTCCGCCGTGTAAAGGACAAACTGGCTGATACCGGAAGGGAAAAGCGAATCCTCAAAAACGAGGTATTCATTCTCCGCGTTCCATTTCTCATTATACAGCACGCCGCCCCGGATATGCACCAGCAGGTACAATTCGGGGAGGGCATTCTCGTCGTTCACCCGATTCACGATTACGTACGTTTTATTCCTGATGCGTTTCACTTTCAGTCCGCACTGACCGTTCGCGACCGAGGGCAGCTCAAAGCGTTTCGTCACATTCTTACTACTCGTACATTCTGCCACATATTTCTTCCCTGCTTCGGGATACAAATCAAAAGCGCCCATCCCCAGGTGGCGCGATTTCGCTTTCCGTACGACCGTCCCCTCACTATCCAGGATGGTACAGTCCACCTCTTCCGCTAATCCGTTGGAATGAATCGCTTTAAAGGCGATCGTATTATTTGTCCCGGCCAGCAGGCGACCGCCTTCAGGCATGAACGAGACCTCAAAATCATCCTCCGGCGACGGCATCCGGATATATTTTGTATATTTTTTCCCGTCATACCGGAGGCTCAAGGTCATTGCGCCGGGCGGCTCCTTTTTCAGCGCCTTGAACATCGCGGATGCCGTGGTATCGCCGTCGAAGCTCAGTTTTTTTCCCGGACGGTAGTTTTGCCGGACGACGACGTCCTCCGGTTCGAAGCGCTGGCCGGATTGTCGGTCGACAAAGCAGAAAGAAGCGCGGATGTTTTCATCGTCAAACGAAAACGAAGCATACGTATCGAAGCGGAGCGACAGCGGGTCGAAAACAGGAAGCGTTTTACTGAAAAAATAATCTTCTCCCGCATTTTCCATATAGCGGGTATACGCCCGGAGGGTATAATTCCCTTCCGGCAATCCTTCGTCCGGCAGCATATAGCCATGAAAAAGCGCCAGACTGTCGGGATGTATCTTAACGCGGCACACCACCGAGTCGAGCGGATCAATCAATTCCGCATACACATACCATCCGGTATTGGTATGACTATGCGTCAGGGCGTCCACTTTATGCGCCCTGAACCAAATCTTCTCCCCTGAGATATAATATGGCTTATCGGTCTGGAGGTAGAGCTTTTCCTGTGGATAGCTGATGAGTTGTTCGACAAAATAGCCGGTAACAGTATCGGTCAATAAAAGATCGTCTTGATTTTGCGCATTCAAATTAAAAACGCAAAGCAGGAGCGTTAAAAGATGAGAGATGTTTTTCGTTTCCATAACGTATACTTGTTAATAATTTAGATTCAACAGGGCATAAAGGTAAGAAAAAAATATTACCTTTGCCTCATGAGCCAGCCATTAGCAGAAAGATTACGACCTAAGACGCTTGATGATTACATCGGACAAAAGCATCTGGTAGGAGAACGTGCGGTCTTACGCCGGATGATAGAATCCGGACGCATACCGTCATTTATTCTCTGGGGACCTCCCGGCGTCGGAAAAACAACGCT
>JAIROL010000056.1 GCA_031257565.1 Tannerella sp.
GCCGCCTTGCGTTCCGCGTCTGCGCCTACTGTTCTTGAAGTCCTGTTCCCGGAAGCGTCATAAGTGAACGTAAAGTCGGAGGTTTGAGGTCCCCCTCCGCCGGTAACATCCAGCGTTCCTCCCGACAGGACGTCGAACGGACCGCTGATTACGACCTCCGAGGGCGCCGAAAGGGATAAGTTTCCGCTGCCTGTCACCGTTACGTTTTGTACGGTAAGGATATTGCAGCCTGAAACAGACACGGTTGTCGATACCGTCTGATCCGTAAAGCTGTTGACGCAGGAATTGACTTGCACAGCCGCCGGTATGCTTCCGGGGCGCCCGTCCTCAGTCGACTGCGCCGATATCATATTAACGCCGGACAAAAAGGCCGACAGCGCACATAAGATAATATGTACATTCAAGTTCATCACAAGTCTCCTTTCATTTATTTCGTTAATATCATGCGTTTTGTATCGACTTCCTGCCCGTCGACAATAAGGGAATAAAGGTACATGCCCGCCGTCAGTTCCGATCCGTTGATGATAATGCTTTGCTGCTGCCTGCCGACCGGTAGTTGTTTCAATAATGCTCCCTGCATGTTGAATATAAATATCGAAGCGTTAGCGGCGTTGTCGGGAAGTTCAAACTTGATCTCCGTCCTTTCGGAAAATGGATTCGGGGCGTTTTGGTACAATACCGCGCGGGAAATATCCGGTATTACGTCCGAGGCTGTCGCCGCACGCGGCGCTACGGACGCCAGTGAAAGCGCGTCAATCTCTGCCTTAAGTTCCTTGATGGACTGGATAAGCAACGGTACCAGCTCAACATAATTAACCGACAGGTAACCATTATCTTCCTGATAAACCAAATCCGGATAAACCTGTTGCAAATCCTGGGCGATCAGTCCGAAATGCCTTTTTTGGAATATTTGGGATTTTTCATCGAACAAACCGCGTTTTTCGGTTAAGGTATCGCTCTTAGTCTCAAAATATACCTGTTTATAATTGTACGATACCGGATTAAGACGGAGAATATCGTTCAACACGCCCGACGACTTCCCGTATTCTTCAATATTCTGCTTGTACCGTATATCCGAATGATTGACTGTAACGCCGTTGATCGTGCCGGTAACCCTGACGTTCCCGTCAAAATATCCCGCATACATCCCGTCAATATAAAAGCCCTGACGACTGTTACCGCTCACAAGACCCAATATGCCCGTACCGTTGTTACTGCCGCTCAGACTTCCTACCACGCCATAATTATACCCCGGCGTAGCATTGAATGCGTCACCTGCTACACCAATAGCCCGTCCGCTGCCTGAAGGCGATGGTTTTCCAACAATGCAATCAACGCCCCTGTCTCCCCTGGTAGACGAAACATTAGTCTGTACATATAAGCCTGTTCCCCAATAATTTGCACTGTAAGGACTGTTTCCCAAACAGTTAATTTTCATAGTGACAATGTCGCTCTGAAACATGTTCCGTATATACTGCTCTCCGACAGTTCCTACCGTAAAATTAGATATTGGCGTCTGGGATGAACCGAGCCCAATACCGACCTTGCCATCGCTGGTAACTTTCAACTGTGCAAATACAACAGATGTACACATGACAAAACCAAGTAATAAAATCATTCTTTTTCATAATTCAACTATTTTAAAAATTAATAATGAACAATTTCAACTACATACGCATACGAAAACGAACGAATGTCGGATATTCTTTTAAATAGATACGTTAAACGTGGTATATATTTGATTACAAACGTAATAAATTAAATTTCATAACGCAAAATTTATTTAGTTAAAAATATGTGATTGATTAGTTAAAAATATGTAATTAATATGACGTTTTTCGCAAACTGCATATAATCAATTATATATAAAACAGTATTTACTTTTAATAACAGTATTAAAATCAAACAGAAAATCATGAGAACATTCTTGGATTTTCTATAATCCATAGCATATAGGTCTACTGTTCTCGTTTTGATACCGCTGAATTAATTCTTTTTATCGTATGACACAAGAATATGTACAACATTTTAACAATACTACCGGCAAACAATTGCCGCTTCCAGGTCAGTCCAAAGGGTTTGATTCGAATGGGTAACAATAAAAAAGCATGAAAGAGTAACTTTCATGCTTTTTTGCCGGGTGAATGATGGGGTTCGAACCCACGACCCTCGGAACCACAATCCGATGCTCTAACCAGCTGAGCTACAATCACCATATAATATAAAGTAAGGTTTACAAAATTTACCCGAACAAAAAGGGGCTTTTCGTAAAAGGCGATGCAAAGATAGCGATTTTTTTAAAATCACAAACAGGTCGCGTGAAAATTTATTTGTAAATTTCTTTTTTTGCCGCGAATAACGTGTTTCGCATCAATGATACAATGGTCATTGGGCCAACACCCCCCGGGACGGGAGTTATATAACTGCATTTAGGCGCTACTTCATTGAATGCTACGTCACCGGTTAATTTGTACCCGCTTTTCGTAACGCTGCTTGGCAGACGTGTTGTGCCCACATCAATAACGACTGCTCCCTCTTTTACCATGTTTGCTTTCAGGAATTCCGGCGTTCCGAGTGCAGCGATGATTATATCGGCGCTTTGACATATTTCCAGGAGGTTTGCCGAACGACTGTGGCATATCGTTACCGTGCAGTCTCCCGGATATGTTTTTTGCATCATCAGCATGGCTACCGGTTTTCCTACAATATTGCTTCTTCCAAGAATAACGCAGCGCTTACCCTTCGTTTCTATTTCATATCGTTTGAGTAATTCTGCTATTCCGGCAGGAGTTGCCGATTGGAAGCATGGTAATCCTAATGAAAGGCGTCCCACATTGACGGGGTGAAAGCCATCGACGTCTTTCCGGTAATCGATCGCTTCAATTATTTTTTGTGAAGAAATAGTATCCGGCAATGGTAATTGTACGATAAATCCATCTATATCGCTGTCATTATTAAGTTCTTCAACTTTGCGAAGCAGTTCTTTTTCGGTTACGTCGTCTTCGTACCTGATAAGGCTGGATTTAAATCCGACCTCTTTACATGTCCGGACTTTATTGGCTACATATGTTTCGCTACCTCCATCATGTCCTACAAGTATTGCGGCAAGATGGGGTATTTTGCCTCCATCTTTTTTTATCTGAGCTACCTCGTCGGTAATCTCTTTTTTGATTTGTGCCGCAACGGCTTTTCCGTCTATCAGTTTGTACGCTTGTTCATCCATAATGGTTGCAATTTTTATTTATTTTTGAGCACAGGCATTCGCTTGTTCCCTTTTGAAGTTGTAATCGTACGCATCACTTTACGTGTGTCATCAAACTGTTTGATTAGTTTATTAACCTCCTGGATGTTAGCGCCGCTTCCTTTTGCAATGCGTTGTCGGCGTGATCCGTTCAGGATAGACGGATTATTTCGTTCTTTCGGAGTCATGGATTGTATGATAGCCTCAATGCCTTTGAAGGCATTTTCATCAATATCCATATTTTTCATCATTTTACCGACTCCGGGAATCATAGAAGCAAGGTCTTTCAGATTTCCCATTTTTTTAATTTGTTGAATCTGCTTCATGAAATCATTGAAGTCGAATTGATTTTTAGCAATTCTTTTTTGAATACGTTTTGCTTCTTCTTCGTCATATTGTTCCTGCGCACGCTCCACTAAGGATACGATGTCGCCCATTCCCAGTATACGGTCGGCCATACGTTCCGGATGGAATACATCCAGCGCATCCATTTTTTCGCCTGTCCCTACAAATTTAATCGGTTTGTCTACTATTGTGCGAATGGATAATGCGGCGCCTCCTCGCGTATCGCCGTCCAGTTTGGTCAACGCGACGCCGCTAAAGTCAAGACGGTCATTAAATTCTTTTGCAGTATTAACGGCGTCCTGTCCGGTCATAGAATCTACGACAAACAGTATTTCATCCGGTTTAATTGCGTCTTTAATCGCTTTAATCTCCTGCATCATTTGCTCGTCGATTGCCAGGCGTCCTGCGGTGTCTACAATGACAAGATCCTTGCCTGTCTTTTTGGCTTCTGTTATCGCATGCCGAGCAATTTCTACCGGATTTTTGTTTTCTTCTTCGGAGTATACCGGTATATTGATTTGTTCGCCAAGTATACGCAGCTGTTCGACGGCTGCCGGACGATAGACGTCGCATGCGACAAGTAAAGGTTTTTTACCCTTTTTATTTTTGAGCATATTGGCGAGCTTTCCGGAGAAAGTCGTTTTGCCGGAACCCTGAAGTCCGGACATTAAAATAATGGCGGGCGAACCTTTCAGGTTGATATCTGCGGTTGAGCCTCCCATTAGCGCCGCTAATTCATCATGTACGATTTTCACCATCAACTGGTTTGGCTTTACCGATGTAAGCACATGCTGCCCCAAAGCTTTTTCTCTAACCGTATCGGTGAATTTTTTTGCAACTTTATAGTTTACGTCGGCGTCCAGTAGGGCGCGGCGTACGTCTTTGAGCGTTTCCGCAACATTTATTTCCGTAATTTTGCCTTCGCCTTTTAATAACTTAAACGAACGTTCAAGTCTTTCACTTAAATTCTCAAACATAACTCTTTGATTTTGGGGCAAAGGTAACGGAAATAGTGCAAAATCGCAAATGTTTTGTGTTATAATGGTGAAAAAAACGTAAATCATGCACGCAATCATCTGTTAGATATCGTTTTTTTATAAATATTTATACCTTTGTAGTCATTTTGATGAAATTTTTAATATAGGATGAAGACGGAAGATAGTCATTTTGATGAAATTTTTCAATCTGTAGCGAGGAAAGGAAAAAGCAGGCAAGGTTTCATTTATCGTTCTTTTCGTGCATATTTGCGCTTCGTGCATGAACGTTTTTTTTACCGGAATGTTTATCGTGTGGGAAAAGAAAATATCCCTCCCGACGGCGTTCCGGTTCTGATTGTTTCGAATCATCAGAATTGTTTAAATGACCCGTTGGGCGTTCTTTTTACATTCAAAGACAGGAAATTGAATATACTGACGCGTGCGGATGTATTTGCCGTACACCCGGCGATTAGTTTTCTTTTGCGGAAGATGGGTTTGTTGCCCGCCTATCGTCTTAACTTCGAAGGCGAAGATGCGTTGGGAAAGAATAAGGAAATATTTTATGTTTTGGAGAAAGAACTGATAAGTGGGCGGACAATATTGATGTATCCCGAGGGTATGCATCAGGATAAACACTGGTTGGGCGACTTTTCTCTTAGCTATGCAAGGATGGCTTTTGAGGCGGCTGAACGAGATGATTTTCAAACGGAGATTTTTATCCTTCCCTGTTGCAATCATTATTCCGAATATTATGATATTCAAAAGGATGTTCTCATAAAATTCGGAACGCCGGTATCGATCAAGCCTTATTATGAACTTTACAGGACAAGGCCGCGTACGGCGCAGCGTCAGGTAAATGCTGTTATCCGGGAGCAAATAATTGGTATGATGCTTCATGCGACCGATCTTGACAATTATGAGGCAATTGATTTCCTGCGAAATACGTATGGCCGTAAATATGCGGAAGACCATGGTTTCAAAGTTGCCTGTCTGCCTGATAAATTACAGTCGGATCAGATTTTTTTAAAAAAACTGGAGGAGGCTAAAGTTGAAAATGCATCATCCATACAACAGATATTTGATGACGCATTGAAGCTTGAGGATGAATTGAAAAGGCTCAAGATACGTGATGATAATTTTGTAAATACTTCCGGACGTAGCGCTATTATAATGTCTGTAATTGTGATAGTCGTACTGTTTCCGGTATGGTTGTTTTCTTTGTGGCCTAATCTATTTATTTATAAAGCGCCGGTTCTTGTCATGCGCCGCGTCAAAGATAAGATGTTTCATAATTCTTTTCTTTTCGGAATAAGCGTTTTAATAACGATGCCGGCATTGTATACCCTTTCTTTCATTTTAGCCTGGGTATATGCGAATGGCTGGTTCGCTTTTATTTACGCGCCGGCTTTGCCCTGGCTCGGACTTTTTGCCTGGTATTATTGGAAATATGCCGTCAGGACATGGCAAAATGCGCATTTTTGCCGCGTTTCGGCGACAACTGCCGGACGTAAAGTCAGGGATTTGCGTAATAGCGTATATGAACGATTAAATAATATATTAAATAAATATGAGTAGAAGAGTTGTTATAACAGGAATGGGGATCTATTCCTGTCTTGGTAAAAACCTGGCGGAAGTCAGGGACTCGTTATATAATGGCAGGTCGGGCATTATTTTTGATCCTGTCCGTAAAGAGATGGGCTTTCGTTCGGCATTGACTGCCCATATTGAAATTCCTGCTTTGAAAGGAATTTTGAGTCGTAATCAGCGTGTTTTTATGCCGGAGCAGGCAAAATATGCCTATGTGGCAACAGCTGAAGCTTTAACTAACGCAAAGTTGGATCAGGATTATTTGGACGCTCATGAAGTAGGGCTTTTTTACGGAAATGACAGTAGCGCTGACGCTGTAGTGAAGAGTGTCGATACGATGCGCGAAAAGAAGGATACGACCCTGATTGGTTCCGGAGCGATATTTCAATCAATGAATTCTACAGTAACGATGAACCTCGCCTGTCTGTTTAAACTTAAAGGCATGAATATGACTGTGTCGGCCGCTTGTGCAAGCGGCTCTCACGCCATTGGTCTGGGAGCATTATTGATACGCAACGGTTTGCAGGATATTGTGATTTGTGGCGGAGCTCAGGAAGTTAATCCTTTTTCGATCGGTAGTTTTGATGGTATAAGTGCGTTTTCCGTACGCGAGAGCGAACCGGCAAAGGCTTCCCGTCCTTTTGATCGCGATCGTGACGGATTAGTGCCGGGAGGTGGCGCTGCGACTGTAATTATTGAAGATTACGAATCGGCCGTAAAACGTGGCGCCCCTGTCATTGCAGAAGTATTGGGCTATGGTTTTTCGTCGAATGGCGACCACATCTCTGTTCCTAATGTTGACGGACCAAGCCGTTCGCTTCATATGGCAATACGCGAATCAGGTATTGATTTGCGTCAGATTGGATATATAAACGCGCATGCTACCTCTACGCCGGTTGGCGATCAGAATGAAGCCCGTGCAATAGACGCCGTTTTTGGGGCTCATAAGCCGGAAGTGACGTCGACAAAATCCCAGACCGGACATGAGATGTGGATGGCCGGAGCCAGCGAAATAATTTATTCCATGATAATGATGAAAAATGATTTTATAGCGCCGAATCTGAATTTCGAAAATCCGGATGAATCTTCTGCAGCTTTGAATATACCTGCGGAAAGAGTTCATAAGCATTTTGATATGTTTTTGTCAAATTCATTTGGATTCGGAGGCACGAATTCGACGCTTATTGTGAAAAAATTATAGTTTGTATTTTAATGTTGATATAGAAAAATAAGAGTAAATAATTATAAAAGAATCAATTGATGGAAAAACAAGATTTAATAGCAAAAATTAACGAGGTTTTGGCCGACGAATTTGAAATTGAAGAGAGCGATATTACTCCTGATGCAAATATAAAGAAAACATTACAGCTTGACAGTTTAAGCCTTGTTGATATGGTTGCGCTGATCGAAGAAACTTTTGGCGTTAGTATTAAGGGAGCGGAAGTTTCAAATATTCAGACTTTCGGTACGTTATATGAATTCGTTTATGAACGCATGTAAGAGTAATGGCTGAAATCAGAGATGAAGCGATAAAGGAACTTATTCCGCAACGTGATCCGATAATCATGATTGACGCTTTTTGGGGCGCGACGGAATCTGAAGCAGATACGGGATTTACTATTGCTAAAGAGAACCTGTTTTGTTGCAATGATCAGTTTACGGAGCCCGGACTGATTGAGCATATAGCACAATCAGCCTCGGCTTTTGCCGGTTATAAGGCCAAAGTTAAAAACGAACCGACGCCAATCGGGTATATCGGAGAAGTGAAGAAGTTTCGCATTCATTTTTTGCCGCATACGGGCGATGAATTACGCACGCATATCCGAATATTGTCCGAGGTGTTGGGTATTTCTCTTCTTACGGCAGAAACGAAAGTAAACGGCGAGGTTGCCGCCCAATGTCAGATGAAGATATTTATAAAGCCGTCATGATGCCGACAGATACAATCCGTAAGTTATGATTACTCTTCTTAATGATTATTATAAAATAGATAGCCGGGTTGCCGAAGGAGGCGATACGCTGTTCCGTGTCACATTATTTCCCGGATACCGGGCCTATAAGGGCCATTTTCCCGGAAATCCCGTTTCGCCCGGCGTATGTAATATCCAAATGATAAAAGAATGTGCCGAACAGTTGATCGGGAAACCTTTATTTCTCGGTTATATCTCTCAATGCAAATGGTCTGCCGTTATAACTCCGCAAACGACCCCGCAGTTACAGGTTCGTATGCAACTTTCCGAAGTTGAAGATACGTATAAGGTTTGCGCGATTGTATTTGACGACATTACGACTTATATGGATTTTAAAGGCGAACTTACCCCAGTGAAATGACTGATTTTTTTATTCGTATATTCGGATTTTTCCGGAAACGCCGGATATCGCTTTATCTGTTGTTGTTTCTGTCTTTCGGATTGTTTGTATACTTCGGTTTAAAACTTGCATACGAAGAAGATATTTCGAAATTACTTCCCTCGACGGATAACACAAAGGCTGAGGGTTTGGTTTTCTCGGAATTAAAGGTGAAAGATAAGATATTTATTCAGATATTGTCTAAAACCGGCGCTACCGATGCGGATATCTTGCTTGAAGCGAGCGACAGGCTTGTTGATTCGCTCCTGGCATATGATATGGCGGAAGGCGACGTAGGCGACGTCATGTATAAGATAGATGACGATATGAAGCGACAGGTATTGTCCTGCGCGCTGAATAATATTCCGATTTTACTTGATCCCGGATTTTATAAAGAGGTAGATTCTTTGATCAGTCGGGAAAATGTTTTCCGACAGATGGAAACAAATCTGGAAAAGATTTCTTCGCCGGAAGGGTCCATTTTTTATCGTATCATGCGATATGATCCTGTTAATCTGCGTTCCGTACTAATGTCGGGTAATGATGGCGATATGGCAAAAATGCTCGGCGGAAATTATGCGTTGTACGGGAATCATTTTTTTACTTCCGATACGACCATTGCGCTTGTTTTTGTTTCGCCGAACTTCATCTCTTTTGATTCAAAGGCCGGAACCCGTTTAGTGAAAAAGGTAGAACGTTCCATCACAGAAATCGAAGCAATGTATCCGGACATTGAGGCGTTGTTTCACGGGCCTCCTGTTCAGGGCGTTTTCAATTCAAGGCAGATAAAGCAGGATTTGCTTCTGACAATGGGTTTGTCATTACTGTTTGCCTGTTTGCTGATAATGATTTGTTACCGTAACAAATCAACATTGCCGATGTTGTTGTTGCCGGTCGTTTACGGCGCGTTTTTTGCGCTTGCATGTATGTTCCGGTTGCAGGGAATGATGTCGCTTATAGCGCTTGGTATCGGCGCGATTGTACTCGGAGTGGCATTAAGTTATTGTCTACATGTGATTACCCACTTTAAATACCTGGCAGATCCGGCGCTTGTGTTGCGCGACCAGGTAAGGCCTGTAATACTCGGCAGCTTGACTACAATCGGCGCCTTTATGGGATTGATGTTTACACAGTCCTCGTTATTGCGTGATTTTGGTTTATTTGCATCGTTGGCAATGGCGGGTACGACGATTGCCTGCCTGCTATTTCTTCCTCACGTATTTACGTTGGTACGTAACCGTCGTTCGGAAAAAGCGTTTGTGGTTCTGGAAAAAATCAATTCTTATCCGCTTGACCGTCATAAATGGCTTTTGGTCGTGATATTAATTGTGTTTGCGATTAGTTTATTTAAACAATCAGAGGTTAAATTTGATGCAAATCTCAGGAATATAGGGTATTATGATCCTGTTGTGACGCGTTCGATGGAATTGTACGCCGAAAAAACATCAAAAGGACTGGCGGTCAGCAATTATGCCGCCACATCGGAAAGCCTTGACTCTGCGTTTATCTGTAATATGGCAGTCAGCCGGATATGCGATTCGCTTCAGGCTGCAGGCAGCATAAAAAGTTATACAAAATCATCAACCATTTTACTGCCGGAGGCGGAACAGAAAAAGCGTATTGCAGCATGGAAGAATTACTGGAGCGACGAGCGTGTGGAGAAACTGAGGCGCGATATTATTGCCGCAGGCGAAGCGAATAAGTTCAAGTCTGCTATGTTTGACCCGTTTTTTGAGATAATAACAAAGGATTACGAGCCTGCATCTATTTATGAGTCTTCCGTTTTGCCGGAAGGGCTTATGGCAAATATGATAGAACACTCTCAGGGAATGTACCTTGTCTATACTTCGGTTCAACTGGAAGTTGAAAATCAGCAGGAAGTCAATGATATTCTCGCCGCGCAGCGTAATGTGATAGTGGCGGACCCTTTTTACTATACCACCAATATGGTCGAACTGATGAATGAAGACTTTAATACTATTTTGGGCGTATCCTCTTTGTTTGTTTTGCTTGTGCTGCTGATTTCATTGCGAAGCATACCTTTGGCTCTTATCGCATTTTTGCCGATGAGTATGAGTTGGTATATTGTGCTTGGCGTTATGGCTATATTCGGATTGCAGTTTAATCTGATTAATATTGTTATATCTTCATTTATATTCGGTATTGGAGTTGATTACAGCATCTTTGTCATGGAAGGTTTGCTTGTCGATGTGAAAGGCGGTGATCGAAAATTGCTGATGTATCATAAAACGGCGATATTTTTGTCGGCGATAGCGCTTATCATCAGCATTTCGTCGCTAATGTTTGCTAAACATCCGGCGCTTTCATCGATAGGCGTAGCAACTCTTATCGGAATGACTTCCACCATCTTTATAACCTACTCTTTGCAGCCGTTCCTGTTCGGTCTTCTGATGAAAACAAAATATGCCAATATCTTAAAAAAGCGGTATAAAAAGGCGAATAACAATGTTATCGATGAAAAAGTATGACGTCGTAATTATTGGGAGCGGGCTTGGAGGCTTGCAGTGCGGATATATCCTGTCGAAGCGCGGCATGAGCGTATGCGTACTTGAGAAAAACGGTCAGGCCGGAGGTTGCATGCAGACTTTTCGTCGCGGGAAATATACTTTTGATACGGGTTTTCATTATATAGGAGGCCTTGATGAAGGGCAACCGTTGCATCGACTTTTCGACTATTTCGGATTGATGAACCTGCCATGGCTCCGTATGGATGAAAGCGGATTTGACGAGGTCGTTATAAATGATAAATCATATATGTTTGCCAATGGTTATGAGCGTTTTGTGGAAATTTTATCCGCACATTTCCCTCATCAGCAAAAGAACTTGAGAAAGTACGCCGCTTTTTTGCGCAATGTCTCGGATCATATTTTCGACAGTTTTGAGAAGAGGGAAGAGGAGGAACTCTATGGGACTTCTCTTTTTGCAAAATCCGCATACGATTATCTGACTTCAACGATAGACGACCCTTTGCTGCGAAATGTGCTTTCGGGAACATCCCTGAAAATGGAATTGAACCCTCATACTCTACCGTTATATATTTTTGCGCAGATAAACAGTTCTTATATTCAGAGCGCGTGGCGTTTGCGTGGCGGCGGCTCTTTAATTACCGATTCCCTGATTAACAGTATCGAGGCCAATGGCGGAATTGTGCGAATGAAAGCTGAAGTGACGCGTCTGATGGAGGAAGACGGAAAAATTGTTGCCGCAGAAGTGAATGGCATTCAGGGAACTCGCGACTTATCGGAACAGCCCGTTGATTTGTCGGCGCAAAATTCCAATGCAGAACGTATTGAAGCAGATTATTTTATCGCGAATACGCATCCGGCGCAAACCCTTTCGTTAATTACCGAAAGCAAACTCATCAGGAATATATATCGTAAGAGGATTCATAGCCTGGGAAACACATTCGGAATGTTTACAGTAAATATTGCGCTGAAAGAGAACGAGGTACCTTATCTAAACCGGAATATTTATATCTATAAAACCGGCGATGTATGGCAGTATTACGACTATAAACCGGAACTTGTAAACACATGTGCGCTCGTATCGTTTCAGGCGCCCGAAAACGGTTCTTCTTATACGCGCAATATCGATATTCTTACCCCGATGTATTGGCCGGAAGTTCGGCAATGGGAAGGGACGACGATAGGCCGTCGTGGCGACGATTATCTGTCGTATAAAAGTCAGAAAGCGAAATCCTGTATCAATCTGGCGTCCGGATATATTCCCGGCTTAAAGGATTTCGCGCATCCGGAAGATGCGATAGAAAAGATATACGCCAGTACTTTGTTGTCGTATCGCGACTATACCGGAACGCCTAATGGTTCGGCTTACGGCATACGAAAAAAATACGACCAGCTGATGACTACACTGTTATCTCCCCGTACACCAGCGCCTAATTTATTTCTAACCGGTCAAAATCTTAACCTGCACGGCGTTCTGGGAGTATCCATGACTTCATTCTTCACTTGTGCCGAAATTGTCGGTATGAAAGCTGCGACCGAAGGCCTGTTTTAAAAGAATAGCCCTTTTCTTTTGGCGTTGCGTTGGATATTCATTATCTTTGTATCCATATTAGCGCAAGGAAAGCGACGAGTAGTTGTTTTCGTATCGAAAACGGCACAGGTTCGCGAAGCGGAAGCCATTTTATATTATTTTAGCGTTAAAAATTATTTTTGTATAGTATGAATATATTAGATTTGAATGAACAGGAAATAATCCGGCGTAACAGTCTGGAACAAATGCGAAAAATGGGTATTGAACCTTATCCGGCAGCAGAATATCCGGTGGATGCATATTCTGAAGAAATCAAAGAAAGCTTTAAAGATGAAGACGAAAAACGATACGTTACGATAGCGGGACGAATGATGAGTCGTCGCATCATGGGAAAAGCTTCTTTTATGGAATTGCAGGATTCAAAAGGCCGTATACAGGTTTATATTGCGCGCGACTATATCTGTCCTTCGGAAAATAATCTTGATTTGTATAATGTCGTTTTTAAGAAGCTCCTTGATATCGGGGATTTTATCGGAATTAAAGGATATGTTTTCCGTACGCAGATGGGCGAGATTTCCGTTCACGCGGAAGAGCTTACCGTATTATCGAAATCGCTTCGTCCGCTTCCGATTGTGAAGGAAAAGGACGGCGTTGTTTATGACGGTTTTACCGATCCCGAACAACGTTATCGGCAGCGTTATGTGGATCTTGTCGTAAACAGCGAAATAAAAGATATATTTATCAAACGCACAAAGGCCTATACGTCCATGCGTGAATATTTCAACTCCAAAGGCTATCTGGAGGTTGAAACTCCGATATTACAGTCCATACCGGGAGGCGCGGCTGCACGTCCTTTCGTTACGCATCATAATGCGTTGGATATTCCCCTGTATCTGCGCGTTGCGAATGAATTGTATCTGAAACGGCTGATTGCAGGGGGTTTTGAGGGCGTTTACGAATTTTCTAAAAACTTCCGAAACGAAGGGATGGATCGAACCCATAATCCGGAATTTACCTGCATGGAAATCTATGTAGCTTATAAGGATTATAACTGGATGATGGATTTTACGGAGAAGATGATTGAAAAAGTAAGTATGGATGTGAACGGAACCGACGAGGTGAGAATCGACGGAAAGACAATCAGCTTCAAAGCGCCATTCAAACGTATTGCCATGATAGACTCCATAAAAGAACATACGGGTATCGATATAACCGGAATGAATGAAATGCAGCTTCGCGAAGTTTGTAAAAAGCTGGATATGGAAGTGGACGAAACGATGGGAAAAGGAAAGTTCATCGACGAAATTTTCAGCGAAAAATGTGAAGCGAATTATATACAACCTACATTTATTACCGACTATCCGATTGAAATGTCGCCGTTATGCAAACGTCACCGTTCAAATCCGGAACTGACAGAGCGTTTTGAGCTGATAGTGAATGGAAAGGAATTGTGTAATGCTTATTCCGAACTGAATGATCCGGTTGATCAGCTGGAACGTTTTCAGGAGCAGTTGAAACTCAGTGAGAAAGGAGATGATGAGGCGATGTTCATTGACATGGATTTTGTCCGTGCACTGGAGTACGGTATGCCTCCGACAAGCGGTATGGGTATCGGAGTCGATCGTTTTGTAATGCTTCTGACAGGACAGACGACGATTCAGGAGGTTTTATTCTTCCCGCAGATGCGTCCGGAAAAGACTATACATAAAGATAAAGCGGAAATATATAGTTTGTCAGGCGTACCTGAAGAGTGGGTGCCTGCGCTGCAGAAGTCCGGATATGTAACGGCAGATATGCTTACCGGCGCGAATGCGCAATTGATTCGCCAATCATTGTTTGAACTTAATAAAAAATATAACCTTGGATTAGAATTGCCTTCATTGCAGGATGTAGAAACCTGGACGAAGGAAATTAAGAACTAAAACTGCTGATAATATGAAGATCTTTCCCGGAAAGATAGCCGTTATGGGCGGGGGTAGCTGGGCTACCTCTTTGGCGAAAATTGTGATGTATTCACAACCTGAGATGAACTGGTATATGCGACGTCCCGACCGTATTGAAGATTTTAAGCTGATGAAACATAATCCGGCATATATGTCGAGTATTTCGTTCGATACGTCGCGGATCAATTTTTATGATGATATAAATCAGGCAATAGAAGATTCCGATACGCTTATTTTTGCTACTCCTTCTCCTTATATCAAAGAACATTTAGCTAAAGTAACGACGTCTCTTGAAAATAAATATATTATCTCGGCAATCAAAGGCATTGTGCCGGATGAAAACATGCTTGTAAATGACTATTTCTCGAAATATTACGGGGTTAATCCGAATAATATTATTGTGATAGCCGGAGCTTGTCACGCCGAAGAAATTGCAATGGAGCGCCTCTCCTATCTTACGCTTGTTTGCCGCGATATAAAGAAAGTCCAGAAACTGTCGGAAAGAGTTTTCGATACTCCTTATCTGAACAGTTCCTGCAGCCGCGATATGGCCGGGTTAGAATATGCATCCGTCCTTAAAAATATATACGCTATTGTTGCAGGTATCTGTAATGGATTGAAATACGGAGACAATTTTCAGGCGGTATATATTCCGAATGCTTTTGCAGAGATGATACGTTTTCTGAATGTGGTACACCCGATGGCGCGGAATATTACAAGCGCCGTTTATCTGAGCGATCTGCTGGTTACGTCATATTCTACATTCAGCCGTAATCGTATGTTTGGTAAAATGATCGGGGAGGGGAACAGTGTAAGTGTCGCAAAAATAGAATTGGGAATGGTGGCGGAAGGTTATTATGCGACCAAGTGCATTTATGAGATAAATGAAAAATATAAGGTTGATATGCCGATTTTAAATGCATTGTATTCAGTTCTCTATGAGCGTAAGTCGCCTTCGGCACAGATCAAGAAAATTACGGAAACATTTAAATGACAGATTGTTTTAATAGATAAGTTTTAATCATAAATATTCATGTATATGAAAACTATTAGCTTAAACATTGATAAGGCGCTGGGTGTTATTACAAAAAAACAAGTGGACGCATTAGAGCCTGAAGTAAAGAATGGCCTCGAAATGTTACATAAAGGAACAGGTAAAGGCAGCGATTTCTTAGGATGGTTACATCTTCCTTCTTCTATAAAGGAATCCGAACTTAAAGATATTGAAAAAACAGCGGCGAAACTTCGTAAATGCAAGGCAGTTGTCGTCATTGGTATCGGCGGAAGCTATCTCGGAACAAAAGCTGTTGTCGAGGCGATGAATAATAGTTTTGACTGGTTGCAGAAAAAACGTAAGAACCCGGTTATACTGTATGCGGGACATCATATCGGCGAAGACTATCTTTCGGAGTTGAGTGAAACGCTTAAAGATGTGAAATTCGGTATTATCAATATCTCCAAATCGGGAACTACTACCGAACCGGCTATCGCTTTTCGCGTATTGAAAAAATTGTTGGAAAAGAACGTCGGAAAGAAAGAATCCAAAGAATGTATCGTTGCAATTACGGATAAATCCCGTGGCGCGTTGCGGACACTGGCTGATAAAGAAGGATACAAGACTTTTATTATTCCGGATGATACAGGCGGACGCTTTTCGGTACTTACCCCTGTCGGTTTGTTGCCTGTTGCTGTCGCCGGTATCAGCATCCGTGATTTGCTGAAAGGAGCTGTGGATATGGAAAAAGCGACGGACGAAAAAGTCCCGTTTGCCCAAAATATGGCTGCTATCTATGCGGCTACCCGTAATGCGCTTTATGAAAAAGGAAAAAAAGTGGAAATACTTGCCAATTTTCATCCTAAAATGCACTATATCGGCGAATGGTGGAAACAACTTTATGGAGAGAGCGAAGGTAAAGACGGTAAAGGGATCTTTCCTGCCTCTGTTGATTTTACAACAGACCTGCACTCTATGGGACAATGGATACAGGACGGCGAACGTATCATTTTCGAAACGGTTATATCCGTAGAAAAACCGGAGAACAGGGTAACCGTACCGACGGATAAAGCAGATCTTGACGGACTGAATTATCTGGCCGGTAAACGTGTTGATGAAGTGAATAAAATGGCTGAACTCGGTACGCAACTTGCACATGTGGACGGAGGCGTTCCGAATATCAGGATTACAATGCCCGAACTGAACGCTTATTATATTGGACAATTGTTTTATTTCTTTGAAAAAGCTTGCGGTATAAGCGGTTATGTGCTTGGCGTTAATCCGTTTGACCAACCCGGAGTGGAGGCTTATAAGAAAAATATGTTTGCCCTTTTGAACAAGCCGGGTTATGAAAAAGAAAGTAAAGCAATAAAAGCAAAACTGTAATTTTTACTTTCTTTTTTGGTAACTATTCCAAGGCAACCGCAAGCAATTCAGGGAGAAATTATCTAATAATTCAATTAATTGAAAATAAAACTATTGAAAGAGGCGGTAAAAATAAAAAATTCCGGCTAAATTTGTACCCGAAACACGGTTGAGGGGCATCAGCCCATAGCCGTCAGGTTAAGAAGAAAAAGGCTATGATAGAGCTTTTAGGGGGGGGGGAATGTCATAATATAATAGGGGTATTGCAAATGCAAGCGAATTGCAATTAGGTATTCGCATTTTTTTTGCATAGTAGTTTACATCCTCTTTGTTATATCTTTTATTGAAATCAATATCTTTGTTATTTTGCATTATTGGATGTATCAATGATATATATTTACTATCATTATCAATGCAATAAACATTGCGACTATCAGTTTGTGTTGTTATCATCATTTTTTATTGTTACAATCATTAATATGGGATTATCATCCTCAGATAAAGAATTGACGAGTTTTTCCAATTGCTTGCGGCGCTGAGGAGAGGAATATGATTTGTTTTGTGCGTATGCTTCCATCAATTTATAGGGATATACTAATGTATATATCTGATTCTTATAAAAATTCTGATTGTTGATAGGATTTAGCGGGATGAAATTGACTCCTCCATCAAAGTCGTTGTTCAGTTCAATATCTTTTGTTATCTGTAATGTCTTTTTATTGTTGTTATATATCCCCAAATATTGCATGAAATCCCCACCAATTGTTGTTCGTATTACAAAAAACAGATATGGATAAACTTCCATCCAACTTACAATACGGTAGCGGCCGTCTTCGACATGAGAATCTGTTATTTCCCGTGTAAATATCTTTGAAAATGTTTGAAAATCGAGTGTTTTTGTTTTACCCCAATCGAATATGTATCGTGGGCAGGTCACAGAAAAATCTGTCGTATAAAATAAAGTATCACAGAATTGTTCTTTAAAATAGAGCATTGAATCTTTATTTTGAAAACAAACCGAATTACTGTCAAAACCGGCAACTCGATTTTTCAGTTCTTTTAAATACCTGTTAGGATAAACATACACAGCTGAATCAAGATTAGAAATATTAAAGACAGAGAAAAAAGAAGGTATAAAATTGTTGTTATCAAACAGAATGTAATCTTTATAAATACCCATACTTAATGGCCAATAATAATTTACAGTTGGATTAGGGATAGATTTTATATGTTGTCCGGAGAAATTATATATCTCAATTTTTTGTCTAAAGAGATTATATACATAAAATTCACGTGTTTTATGATTCAAGTCACACATACCGGCAAAACATTCGCCTGGACCTTGCCCTACACGAAAAAGTTCCTGTAAAAAATTACCCTGCCTGTCAAAAAGCATAACTTTACCACTTTCATGGATAAAAATAATACTATCGGAACAATGAATCCTCCTGCCATCGTGAGCAATCAAGGCATTTGTATTTGTTTCAAGCGGAATATATTCTATATTTTCGGCAATATCGGAAAGATTTAACGGATCAAGAAATTTTAAATCTGCTAAATTGACAACGTCAACCTCAGAAACTGCAGGAAAGAAATCTATGCTTTCTTTCCTGCTTTTTGAACTACAGCCTATAAAAAATAGAAAAACAACAAAGTAAAAATAATAGAATTTCATTTGCGTATTGTTTATTAATCAACAACCCGCATAACCAAACTTTTTAATATATAATTATGCGGGTTTCGAAAGGGTGCATTAATCAACTGTGTCCATTGAAATTATAATTATAATTTCCATTGAAACATCCACAGCAATTTTGATAATCATCATCCATTCCAGCGCTATATGTATATCCTGCATCAGTATTAGCCTGACAATTAGCATTTGTATTGTTATTTGAACAACCACAACTACAACTACCTGGTGTTCCTCCTCCAAATAAAAAATTCATTTTTCTTCTTTCCAAATCAGCTTTGCTAAGTTGATTTAATCTTAATTTCGCTAACTTTTTCATGGGATATAAAAATTAGATGTTAATAAAATAAAAACTTTTTATATTCTTTAATTTTATAATAGTTTTCGACATAAATTTAGGAATAACTGTCAAAAACTTTCTTTAGGTTAATTTCCGTTTGCAAATCCGGTTAAGACTTTTGCCTACTAAAGAAACAAACCTCGGCAAAAGCCCAAATACTCAAAGTTGTTTTTACCTAAAAACCAAATATTATTTGCTTGTTTGAATTGGGTATGATTTCCTAATTTTCCACAAAATACGAATTGTTCACTTAAAGAGAACGGAAAAGGAAAGGTAAAAAGAGAACATACAACTACAAATAAGCAATAAAAATGAGATTTACAAACACCTCCCCCCCAACACTTCCCAAATAATTTTTGAGAAAGCGCTTCATTTGTTTTACTTTTAGTAATTCCAAGAAGTTAATCCTTTTATTTTCTTTTTCCGAATTCACGTCTATGATATTAGATGTCAGTAAAAAATATATTCAAACTCTCCGATATTGTAGTTATCAGTTGCAAATATATTGTATTATTTTAAAAAAAGCAAGTGATTTTTACTTTTTTAAAAAAAAGCAGATTCAAGTTATAAATGCAACTTTTTTTGATGTAAGCCCTCACTCTCATAGCCGTCAGGAGCATTTGTGTTCCTGTTTGAGCCGTCAATATGGTATCCGGATGAGCAAACAGTCGTTAGACGAAGATTATCGTGAAACAGTATCAAAAGAAGTAGATTATGAAATTGACAGAGAGGGCTTTAGGGCGTGATCACGAGGTGCGTCCCATAATTTTTCCCGCAACAGGGTACTGACATTCAAAAAATTAATACTGATAATCATGTCATTAAAAACATCACTTCAACGTGATTTGGACAGATTCTACAAATCGGTGTGCAAGTCGGATTTTAACATCCGCGCAGTAACCAAGGGTGCATTATCCACAGCGCGCTCGAAATTGAATCCCGAAGCATTCAAGCGCTTGAACAGGGTAGCTATTAATGTATTTTACAGGGATTCAGAGTATTATATATGGGGCAAATACCGGGTATTGGCTGTAGACGGGACACGGTTGGTACTGCCCAATCATAAAAGCGTAAAGGCGGAATTTGGAGAACACGGCTTCGGCCCCAAGGCGGACAGCAAGCGTTCACCGGCCATCGGTTCCCTGCTGTATGATGTACTGAATCAGGTAACGATAGATTCACAGATAGCGCCATACGATTCGAGTGAAAGTGAACTGCTGCAAAACCATCTGGAATATGTTCAGGCTGGAGATTTGCTGTTGCCGGACAGAGGTTATCCGAGTTTTTGGCTTTTTTTTCTGCTTAAAGCCAAAGGGATAGAGTTTTGTGTCCGCTTGAAGGAGGACTGGTGGCGCAGGTAAAAGACTTTTCCGAAAGTGAGGAGAAGGAGCGAATCGTTCGTTTTCGCCTGCCGGGAAAAGACCGCAAAAAATTGTCGGGTTATCCGGAATATCAACAAGCTGGCAAAGAGATCGTTTGCCGCCTGATAAAGGTAGAATTGTCGGAGGGGAAAAACGAAATACTCTGCACGTCCTTGCTCGAGGGGGAAACATAGCGGGCGGAAGATTTTGATGAACTATACCATTGCCGCCGGAATGAAGAAGAAGGCTATAAACTGCTCAAAAGCAGAATGGAAGTGGAGGACTTTTCGGGAAAGACGGCGATATCGGTAAAACAGGATTTCCATGCCAAAATATTGCTGATGAGTTTGTGTGCCATCTATGCTCATCCGATAGAAGAAAAAGTCATGGCGGAATATCGGGCAGATGAAAACCGGCGGCATGACCGGAAGATCAAACGGACAAATGCATTATCCATGACGCAGGATATTTTGATCGGCGTTTTCTTAAACCATCAGTTTCAGAAAGCATTTGAAGCATTCGATCTTGTGGTGGAAAAGACACGGGAGATTATTCGACACGGACGGAGTGTGATACGAAATAAGAAACCAAAAAGAACTTTCTCAATGAATTACAAGAAATTATAGAAATCTCTTAATTAAACGACATTGAATCATGAATTATAAATTAATTATTCTACTTCTTTTAATAGCTTTTATATCCTGTAATAACAGTACTTCTACAACTTCTGAAATATCAAAAGATATTCCTGTCCGGCTTGCCGACCCTACTATATTTTATGATAACGGCGCTTATTATTT